>DAOUSS010000089.1 GCA_030627085.1 Candidatus Stahliibacteriota bacterium
CCATGTAATCTGTGGCTCCATTTCCAAATACACTCATTAAATGGGATTGTTCAGGATTCTTTCTAACACTATATTACAAATTTTGTCTTTTGTCAAGTAAAAAATACTTAATAAGAGAAAAAAGTTAGCAACCAGTGACAATCACGTATAAGAGCCTATCCAAGAAGTTACGAATTCAGTCTGCTTGTGTCTTTTCCGCCTCTGGTTTGTGGGGGTTTATTCACATTATGGAAATAAGAAAAATCTTGACATTTATGCGATTTGATGATATAATTTAAATAGTAAATTATAAGAAATTTCAAAATCCTAATTTCCAATTCCCAACAAAAATCCAAATGCCATAACACAGATTACACAGATAAAAACATAGATAACACTGATTTATTTCACAATCTGTGTAATCCAACTAAATCTGTGCCATCTGTGTTTTGGAGATTTGACAGAAAACCTAACCACGAAGGCACAAAGAACACGAATAGGGTAAATATTAAAATGCAAATATTAAACGAAGATAGCCTTGGCAAGAAAAAATTGGAAATTTAGGAATTTGACATTCTATTGGAAATTGGTAATTGGAAATTTGACATTCTAAGTGATATCTTGGTGGTGAATATGATTCCCGATAAAATACTTATCAAGGGCGCAAGGGTTCACAATCTAAAAAATATAGATGTAGAGATACCAAAGAATAAATTAGTGGTGATAACAGGTATATCAGGCTCAGGTAAATCATCCCTCGCCTTTGACACATTATATGCAGAGGGACAGAGGAGATATGTAGAATCCCTCTCCGCTTACGCCCGCCAATTCCTTGGTATTATGCAAAAGCCCGATGTTGATCACATAGAGGGTCTCTCTCCTGCTATATCCATTTCACAACGCACCGCCTCAAGAAACCCACGCTCAACAGTAGGTACCATAACTGAGATTTACGATTACCTGAGGCTTCTTTACGCAAGAATTGGTATACCTTATTGTTACAAATGTGGAAGAGAGATTATTGCACAGACAATAGACCAGATTGTTGACAGAATCCTCCAAATTCCCGCAAATACAAGATTTCATATTCTTGCGCCCATAGTTCGTGGAAGGAAAGGAGAATATAAAGACCTTCTCTTAAAGTTATCAAAAAAGGGGTATGTAAGATTGAGGGTCGATGGGGAAATATATGATATTACAGATGTACCCGAACTTGAGCGCTACAAACAGCATAGTATTGAAATTATTGTTGACCGCTTGGTAATGTTCGAAAAATCCCGTGGGAAAAAAGATATTCGCTCAAGACTTGCGGACTCTGTAGAGACCGCACTTTCAGAAGGCGATGGAACTGTTATAATAGAAAATCTCACAGAGAAAAGAGATTATATATTTTCAACAAAACTCTCCTGTCCCTTCTGTGGAATATCCTATGAGGAGTTCACACCGAGAACATTTTCTTTCAATTCCCCTTATGGTGCTTGTCCCGCCTGTCACGGACTTGGCACTGAACTTGGAATTGATCCTGAACTTGTCACAAAGAATAAGTCACTATCCATACTTGAGGGAGCTGTTGCGCCATGGGGAGAACCAAGTAGATGGCTTCTACGACGACTTGAATCACTGTCAAGGGAATACAATTTCTCGCTCCACACCTCCTGGGAGAAACTTTCTAAAGATGCAAAAAGTATAATACTTGAAGGGGCACCCGGTTTTGAAGGTGTTCTCCCTCGCCTTCTAAGACTTTATATAAACACAGAATCCGACTTTGTAAGGAGGGAGATTGAAAGATATATGGTTGTAACACCCTGTAAGGAGTGTGGGGGAGCAAGACTCAAGAAAGAGAGTCTTTTTGTAAAGATAAGAGGGTTGAATATCCATAATCTTACGGAACTAACGATAAAGGAGCAGAGAGAATTCTTCAAGAATCTAAATTTGACAGAAAAAGAAGAGAGTATTGCAAGACTTATTGTGAGAGAGGTTGAGAGGAGATTGGATTTTCTCGTTAATGTTGGACTTTCCTATCTCACACTCTCAAGGAAGGCAGATACCCTCTCGGGTGGAGAAGAAGAACGAGTGAGACTCGCAACGCAGGTTGGATCAGGACTTGTTGGTGTTGTATATATACTTGACGAGCCTTCAATAGGACTCCATCAGAGAGATAATGTGAGGCTACTCTCTACGCTAAAAAGGCTCCGAGATATGGGGAATACCGTTGTCGTTGTGGAACATGACAGAGAGACCATCTTGCAATCTGATTATGTGATTGACCTTGGGCCCGGCGCTGGCGAACACGGTGGATGGGTCGTTGCAACAGGCACACCTGAGGATATACAAAAGAATAAAAAATCAATCACGGGGGCATACATTTCAGGGGAAAAAAAGATAGAGATTCCCAAAAAGAGAAGAGTCCCTGGTGATAGCTGGTTGATTATAAGTGGCGCAAGACATAATAACCTGAAAGGCATAAATGTAAACATACCACTCGGGCTCTTCGTAGTGGTCACAGGCGTATCAGGTAGCGGAAAGTCATCTCTTATAGACGAAACACTCTACCGTGCTCTTGCAAGGCAATTCTATCGCTCAAACCTTGCCCCGGGTGAATATAAGAGAATAGAGAATATTGAACTTATAGATAAGGTCGTGAATATAGATCAATCACCAATAGGCAGAACTCCTCGCTCAAATCCTGCAACATATACAGGTGTTTTTACATATATAAGGGAATTGTTTGCAAGTCTTCCAGAATCAAAGATGCGAGGATACAAACCAGGTAGGTTTTCATTTAATGTGAGAGGAGGAAGATGTGAAGCATGCGAAGGAGAAGGACTCATAAAGGTTGAAATGCATTTTCTTCCGGATATATATATTCCCTGTGAGGTATGTAAGGGAAAAAGATACAATCGGGAAACACTGGAGGTAAGTTATAGGGGGAAAAACATAGCAGATGTTCTTTCTATGACAGTAACCGAGGCAACGAAGTTTTTCGAGGCAATTCCACGAATAAAAAGGAAACTGGGGTTTCTTTATGATGTCGGCCTCGGATATATACAACTTGGACAACCTGCCCCCAGCCTGTCAGGTGGGGAGGCACAGAGAGTGAAACTCGCTAAGGAACTGTCAAGGATTGCGACAGGAAATACCCTGTACCTTCTGGACGAACCCACAACAGGACTACATTTTGATGATGTGAGGCTTCTTCTTTCGGTCTTAAACAGGCTTGTGGATAAAGGTAACACGGTTCTTGTTATTGAACACAACATGGAAGTGATAAAGTGTGCAGATTGGATTATTGACCTTGGACCAGAGGGTGGCGAAGAAGGAGGATATATCGTTGCAGAAGGATCGCCTGAGGAGATTATGAACGAAAAAAAATCCTATACGGGAAGATACCTGAAGGAAGTACTTTCAACAAAGGAGATGTTATAAACGAAAGCTCTTTTTTCAGGGGGATAGGTAGAAATGTTGTCATACTTGGTCTCGTAAGCCTTTTTACGGATGTATCAAGCCAAATGGTATTTCCGCTTATTCCTCTGTTTATGGTTACTGTTCTGGGTGCAGGGGCATGGGCAGTCGGTCTTGTAGAGGGAGCGGCGGAGACTACTGCCTCTCTACTCAAGGTCTTTTCAGGTTACTGGTCAGATAGGTTGCAAAAGAGAAAACCCTTTGTTGTCTTTGGCTACAGTATGTCTGCAATAACAAAACCATTGTTTGCAGCCGCCAGTGTATGGCCAATCGTTTTAGTTGTAAGGATTATTGAAAGAATAGGCAAGGGCATTCGGACCGCCCCAAGAGATGCAATAGTTGCCGAGTCTGTAGATCAGAATGTAAGGGGCAGGGCATATGGTTTCCATAGAGCAATGGATGGCATCGGTTCTATACTTGGCGCAATTTTGGCTTTTTTCCTTCTTCCCTACTTTGGTTATCGCAACATATTTCTGTTCGCACTTGCACCAGGTATAATTGCTGTATTTTTCGTCTCTCTCGTCAAGGAGAAAACCACATCAGAAGATGGTATAAGAAAAATGTCTCCCTTGAAGGTCAGCCTCGCTGCACTACCTGGAAAGCTAAAGTTCTTTATAATAATTGCAACGGTATTTACCTTAGGACACTTCGGATATGCCTTCCTGCTCCTCAGGGCAAAGAATATCGGACTTTCAGATCAATATGCCATCTTACTATATGTGTTGTTCTATTGTGCCTACACGTTATTCAGTATACCGGCGGGCGTTCTATCCGACAGGATTGGTAGAAGGTCCGTTCTTATGATGGGTTATGGGTTATTTGCACTTACATCACTGGGACTTATATTTAGTTCCAGTATATCTTCTCTACTTCTGTTATTCATCATTTACGGGGTATTTTATGCAGGTATAGACGGCGTTCAGAGGGCGTATGTAGTTGACCTTGCACCACCTCACCTTAAGGCTACCGCACTCGGAACATTCCATACAGCAGTTGGTCTTGCCGCATTGCCAGGAGGACTTATTGCAGGGCTTATATGGGATAAGATATCCCCTGAAGGTACATTTATATACGCAATAGTCTTGAGTTTGACCTCACTTGTCTTGTTTGCATCTTTAAGGAGTAAGTGATTACGGGGGAGAAAGTTTATGTCGGAGAGCCTGCCTACAGCGGGCAGGTATATAAAGCTGGACACCTTACCGGGGCGGGGTACTTCACTGTTTTATGCATTACCAAGGTAATGCACTCCAATTGTAGCTCTCGTTGGAGTGCAGTAGCTTGCTACTGCATCCTTTATGATAATTCTGAATGAAATAAAAATCAAACCCATCTTTTTTGATTCTATGGGGGCAAAGTGTAGCTCAGTCCTTATTGAAACACCTGATATTAGAATTCTTGTTGATCCCGGTGCTGCAGTTATGCAGAGAAGTTATCCCCTTCCCTCAGAGGAAAAAGAAAGACTCCGAAATGAGGCATTAAAACGCATTGGAACAGCAAGTGAATCCTGTGATTTTGTATTCATATCTCACTATCATTACGACCATCATACTCTACCGAGCAACATACCCAAAGGGGTTATAAACTTCTATAAGAACAAAACAATCTGGGCAAAGGACCCAAATAGATATATAAATCACTCACAATGGCAACGCGCACGAAATTTCTTTGAAGAACTGGGAGGAGAAGGGGTATACACAAAACCTGGAAAAGTGGATTACAAGCCGATTGAAGAAGAACTGCCGATTGCTTTGAGCAAAGATTATGGTGACTACACCCAACGCAAAAAGGAGTTATTAAAAAAGGGAGAGGAGTGGTTTAAAAAGTTGTTAACTATTTGGCAAACCGAAAGATGGGTAAAGGAATTCAGTACACCTGAATGGTCCGTTGAATTTATTGATGGTAGAGAATATAATCTTGGTAGCACTAAAATAAGATTTACCAGACCGCTCTTTCACGGAATAGAGTACGACAGAGTGGGGTGGGTTGTTTCGCTTGTAGTTGAACAGAACGGCAAAAAATTTATTTATTCATCTGATTTGCAGGGACCCCAGATAGAGGATTATGCGGAGTGGATAATAGAAGAGAATCCCGATGTGTTGATTCTCGATGGACCGGCAACCTATCTCTTTGGGTATATGATGAACCGTATAAACTTAAATCGGGCAATAGATAATATGATGGAGATATTGAAAAGAACGAAGACGGACCCGATAATTTATGACCATCACCTCCTTAGGGAGAGAAGATATAAAGAGAGACTTTCAAAGGTATATAAGGAAGGTAAATCCAGGGTCCTCACCGCTGCAGAACTTATGGGGAAGGAACCACTGATACTGACCATACACTCCACTGATTAGGTGATAACTTCTGTATTTACCCTGTTAAATAATCTGCTATTAGTGATTGCTAACATTTTGTTAAGACTGTAAGCATTTTCTACCAAACGGGTTACAGAGACATTTTTATAGTTAACCCTAATTTCTAATGACTACTCGTATCCTCATATTTTTTATACTCCTGTTATTGATATGGTATCTCCTTAAACTCTTTGAACGGAGGAACATTTATTTTCCTATAAGCAGAATAGAAGCCACTCCAAAAGACATTGGTCTGGATTATGAAGATGTGTTCTTTAAAACAGACGATGGTGCCATAATAAATGGATGGTTCATACCTGCACTTTCTGGTGAGATTACCATTCTTTTCTGTCACGGCAATGGGGGTAACATAAGCCACAGGCTTGACATCATAAGAATTTTTAACAATCTGGGTTACAATGTTTTTATATTCGATTACAGAGGTTACGGCAGAAGTAAAGGACGAGTTTCAGAAGAGGGAACTTATCGTGATGCCCTTACAGCTTATAACTATATTATCCGAAGGAATGATGTTGAAGGTGAAAAGGTGTGTATCTTTGGGAGGTCTC
>DAOUSS010000031.1 GCA_030627085.1 Candidatus Stahliibacteriota bacterium
ATTTTACTGGTCTTTGCAGGAACTTACGGTAGTCTTGTAGGCATCTACCAATTGGGGAACTTGGCTGTGTTTCTTTTTGGGTTAGTTCTACTTGGTCTTACATTATGGCTTGTATTGAGATCGATCAGAGGGTTAAATAAACATGGGGCCAATTATTGTGGTATATTTGTGGGGATATTCCTCTGGGGGTTTCTGGGTGAGGTTATGGAGCATCTGGAAATACTGGAAATTGCCTATTGGAATTTTCTTCCTCTATTAGTAACATTAACATTTTTCACGATTCTCGTGGGTATCAAAAGGTATCTTTCACATGGACTGATGCTTACCCTCGTAACCTTCAACAGCATCTGGTTCCTGCACTTTATCATGATAAATCAATATAATTTTCTTGGACGATATCACTTTTCAACCTATCCATCCTGTACCCTGTTTTTGTTATTGTCGTTGTTTTTTGGCTTCAGAATGGTAAAAGCAAAGGGGATTTCAGAAAATATGGCATACTCTTTAGGACTACTTCTATCAGCCTGGACCGTTCTTGAATATGTATGGGGATGGAGACTCATCCCCGGACCCTGGATGCTTTAAATTGTCGTTTTGCAAAAGCAAGCTTTTGCCTGCCTACCGCAGGCAGGCACTCCATAAGCAGTATTTTGCTATTCTACACTTGCCGAATCCATATTTAAGGTACAAGAGGATTATTCATAGAGTAATTTTGCGTCAAAAGATATGAGGCAGATACTTGTCATAAGCGGAAAGGGAGGTACAGGTAAAACAATTATAGCGGCTTCGTTTGCAGCCCTGGCAAAGAACGCCGTTGCAGCTGATTGTGATGTCGATGCCGCAGACCTGTACCTTTTACTCCATCCAGAAATAAAAGAAAGGCATAAGTTCAAGGGGCTACCAAGGGCAGAAATAGACCAGGATAGGTGCACTGGATGTGGAAGGTGTTATGATGTATGCAGGTTTAATGCGGTGCAAAAAAACATAACTGCAAAACCGCAGCACCGCAAAACCAGACCACTCACTTCCTTATAGACCACCAATCTTGTGAGGGATGCAAGGTCTGTTATTATGCCTGTTTGGAAGATGCAATAACTATGACAGAAAGCGTTTCGGGGGAATGGTTTATATCGGAAACGAAATATGGACCTATGGTTCATGCAAGGCTGGGTATAGCGGAGGAAAACTCAGGGAAGTTGGTCACGATTGTAAGAGAAAACGCAAGTTCAATCGCCGTGAAGAGAAATCTCGATTTCGTGATAGTAGATGGCCCCCCTGGTATTGGCTGTCCCGTGATTGCGTCTCTATCCGGTGTTGATATTGCGCTTGTGGTTACAGAACCTACACTCTCCGGGATTCACGATATGGAAAGGGTTATAGATGTGGCAAGGCACTTCGGGGTGAAGGCCGTATGCCTAATAAATAAATATGACATAAATCTGGAGAACTCCGGGAGCATTGAAGACTGGTGCAAAAAAAATAAAATACCAGTTCTGGGGAAGATTCCTTTTGATAATTCAGTTAGCGAGTCCATAGTGAAGGGTATTCCCATCGTGGAATATATGCATAATATGGTGACACGGAGAATAAAGGAAATATGGCGGGAGATATCAAAAGTGGAGGGGGAATAATATATGAGCGAAGAAAAGAAACAGCCGAAGGTGGTGGTATCCAGTACACCCTCCTGTCCTTGGTGCAGCAGGGTAAAATCTTACCTGAGACAAAGGGGTGTAAGATTCAAGGAGATAGATGTCTCAAGAGATAGAGCTGCCGCGAGGGATATGGTGAGGAGAAGTGGACAGATGGGTGTTCCTGTTCTTTTGATTGGTTCACGCCCCATTGTTGGATTCAACAAGTCCTTAATTGACCGTTTATTAGGACTCAAATAAAAGGGAGGAAGTTATGGCTGAAGAAAAGGTGAAGTCTCTAAATGACTCTTCCTTTGAGCAGGAGGTTCTCAACTCAGACATTCCCGTTTTGGTTGACTTCTGGGCACCCTGGTGTATGCCCTGTAGAATTGTTAGCCCCATTGTAGAAGAACTTGCCAGCGAATACGATGGCAAGGTTAAATTCTGCAAACTAAATGTGGATAGCGATGGTCCCAACACCGCCAGACAATACAGGATAACAGGTATTCCGACCCTTGTCATCTTCAAAAATGGGGGGATAGCAGACCAAATAATTGGTGCTGCTCCAAAGGAAAATATTGCTGCAAGACTGGATGAGGTGTTGGCAGATTCATAAAACTGATGGGAGGCTAAATGTGGCGAATGGTTATCCCGGTTTTTCTTCTCCTTGCTTGTTCCAATAGCAAAGAGAAACCGAAAGAGAAGGGCGAGATAAAGAAGAAATCTACCTTCATTGAGGTCGCAGATTTCACACTTTCCACACTTGATGGTGGTACGATGACACTCAGCGATTTCAAGGGAAAGGTAGTCATTCTGGACTTCTGGGCAACCTGGTGTGCGCCCTGCAGGGTAGAAATACCAGGATTGGTAGAACTACAAAAAGAGTACGGAGAAAGGGGATTGCAGATACTCGGAGTTTCACTTGATGGAGGAAGGAAAGAGAGTGTAGTAGAGTTCTGTGAGAGGTACTATGTGAATTACCCGATACTTATGGACAATGGTGAGCTAGCAAGGAGATTTGGTGTAACAGCAATACCAACCACATATATCATTGATAGAGATGGGAATCTCGTTAAGAAATATGTAGGAGCAAGGGAACAGGAGGTGTTCAAAAGCGACATTGAGGAGCTTTTAAGATAAAAAGAAAATCAAAAATCAAAATGCAAAATAACACATCAAAATGTGAAATGTAAAATGTGGGAGGTGGGAGGACATCAAACATTCAACATTTAACATTAAACAATTTCTTGGCCATGAATTATGATATAATAATCATAGGAGGGGGACCCGCAGGATTAACCGCGGGTATCTATGCTTCAAGGGCAAGGCTCAAGACCCTACTTTTGGAAAAGAATATTACAGGTGGTCTTGCTGCAACTACCGATAAACTGGAAAACTATCCCGGTTTTCCAGACGGTATAAGTGGAATGGACCTGCTCGAGAGGATGAGAAAACAGGCAGAAAGATTTGGAACTGAAATAAAGGAATTTGAGGAGGTTCGGGATGTAAAACCTTTAAATAAGAGGATAGAAATAACTACGGTGCAGGGGAAATATTCTGCCCTCTCAGTGATAATAGCGTCCGGAAGTGAACCGAAGAAACTGAATGTGCCCGGTGAGGAAAAATTTCGCGGCAGGGGTGTCTCCTACTGTGCGACCTGCGATGGACCGCTTTTTGGAGAGAAGGATGTGGCGGTAGTGGGATGTGGGAACTCCGGATTACAGGAAGGAGAGTTTCTCCTGAAGTTTGTGAAAAGTGTGACATTTGTGGAATTTCTACCCCGTATGACTGCCGAAAAGATACTTCAAGAGAGATTCCAAAATCGGAAGAATACCAGGTTTCTTTTAAATCACAAATTGATAAGAATAAATGGAGGTGAAACGGTTAGCTCCATAGTGGTGCGAGACCGCGAGAAGGGAAAAGAAGAGGAACTGCCCGTCTCGGGTGTGTTTGTTTATGTTGGTTTCAAGCCGAACTCAGACTTTTTGAAGGATGTCGTGAAACTTGATACATCTGGTTTCGTTGTGACCAATGGAAAAACGGAGACATCTATACCGGGCATATTTGCCGCCGGTGATATACGTTCCAAGGATGTTCGTCAGGTATCCACCGCGGTGGGAGAGGGAACACTCGCAGCGATTGCCGCTGAGAAATATATACAAGGTGGTTAATGTTACATTTATCGGGAGGAATTATGAAGAGAGGTATAACTGCCCTTCTTAAACTCGGGGAAAGTGCGATATCAAACAAACATATAAGGAAATTTTTCATAAACAACATAGAGAAGCGTATCTACGGGGATCTGATAGAGAAAAATCCCGATGATAGACCCGTCAAGGTACAGAATGATAAGTATGTTCTTGCAAAGGCTCTTCTTCATTCCATAGACAATGCATTCGACAGGGGGCATATGTCAAAGGGATGTGCAAGGGGGCTGATCCAGATATTTCTTGGTAATGTCTTCTTCGGGGGATTTTACAAGAGGAGAGAATTCATAGAGAAATACGGGTTTAAGCCGCCGATGTTTATCACCATTGCACCCACAAAGGTCTGCAATCTGAAATGTAAGGGATGTTATGCAAATGCCGCTTATGAACCGAAAAAGTTGAGTTACGATACATTTGATAAAATATTAATGGATGCCAAAGAGTCGTGGGGAGCAAACTTCTTTGTGATATCGGGTGGAGAACCGCTTATGTATGAGGACGACGGAAAAACCTTGCTTAACATTGCAAGGGCACATAATGACTGTTTCTTCCTTATGTATACAAACGGGACACTCATAGATGGAGCGACGGCAAAAAAGCTCGCTTCGGTCGGAAATATTACACCGGCAATATCCGTTGAGGGATTTGAAAGAGAGACTAATGATAGAAGGGGAAAAGGCGTTTTCAGAAAGATACTTTCCGCAATGGATAATCTGAGAAATAATGGAGTTCCTTTTGGCATCTCGGTTACCGTGACCAAAAATAATGTGGGGCTTATCTCATCCGACGAATTCATCGAATACTATTTTAAAGAACAGCATGCGATATACGGATGGTATTTTCACTACATGCCCATAGGTAGAGGATATACACTGGACATGCTTCCCACTCCAGAAGAGAGAGTGGAGCTTCTGCGGAGGGAGTGGAGAGTGGTACGAGAAAAGGATATTTTTCTCGTGGACTTCTGGAATTCCGGGACGGCGTCAGATGGATGTATATCTGCGGCAAGAGGGGGTGGATACTTCTACATAGACTGGGATGGCAATGTATGTCCCTGCGTATTCGTGCCCTACTCGGTGGATAACATAATTGAGTTATATAAAAGGGGTAAATCGCTGGAGAATGCCATAAATTCAGAACTGTTTGCAAAAATAAGGCGTTGGCAGGCGGGTTATGGTTATGAGAGACCGAGAAACGAGGTTGGAAACTGGCTGCGACAGTGTCCGATAAGAGACCACTATGACACGATGTATAAAATACTGAAAGAGACGAACGCAAAGCAGATAGACACCTCGGGAGAAGAAATACTGAAAGACGAAAAGTACAGAAAGGGGCTCGTGAGATACGGTGAGCATATAGAAGAACTCACAAGGGATATATGGGAGAAGGAATATCTTTTAAAATAGGAGGCAATATGCTTGCCCACATTGGTCATACCCAAAGATTTTATATAATTTTTCTTGACTTCTTTTAAAAAATGTGATATAATGAGCGACTAAATTTTCGAATCTGTGTTTATAAAGAGAAACATCATTCGCTTGGTATATGGATAGGGGATAGATTGGAAACAAAATTTATATCTAAAGATAAAATAACAGGGTTGATAAGCAGTTTGGAAGGAGAGATATTTGTTCCCCAAAAGAGAGAAAATTCCTTCCATTGGCAGAAATATCCTTGTGCTTTTTCGCTGGAGGGGTTCAGAACCTCTCTCCCGCCTAAATTCTTCTTCTACAGTCCTCAAGAAAAACTTATAGAAAAAAATATTATTAAAAGGGCAGTGGTCGGTATAAAGGCCTGTGATTTGAGGGGTATCTTATTCTTGAGAAAAGTTTTCAAAGAGGGAGATTTCACCGATCCGTTCTTCAGAGACGATGTCTTTATAATCTCCTCTGATTGCACATACATACATGAGAATTGTTTCTGCACCCTTTTAGGTGATAATCCCTACCCAGAGAAGGGATTTGACCTGAATCTGTCAGAGGTGGAGGGTGGATTCTTAGTTGAAATAGGAAGCAGAAAGGGAAAGATATTGGTAGAGAAGAAACAGGGGCTTTTTTCTCCTGCAAGTCCTGAGCAAATTGAGGAAAGTAGGAAGAGAAGAGAGGAAGTAAAAAATCAAATAAAGGGTAAAAAGATTGAGATCGAAAAGAACATAGAACCCGAGAAGATTGCTGACGAGATAAAAAAGTGTGTATCCTGTTCAGCCTGTACCAATATATGTCCTTCATGTTTCTGTTTCCTGCTGGATGAACAGAGCAACTTTGAGAAAGTTCGTTTTTTGGATTCCTGTCAGTATTGTGGATACGCACGCGTGGCAGGAGGAGCAAACCCGAGGAAAGAACTTGACAAGAGATTTATTTATAGAATAAAATGTAAGTTTGAGTATTCTCCTGAGAGATTTGGGTTGAGAGGCTGTTTTGCTTGTGGAAGATGTATCTCCGCCTGTTTTGGTGGAATAAATTTCAAGGACGTCCTGTTGAAATTAGGAAAGGGATGTAGAATGTGTAATGTGTAATGTGTAATGTGGAAGGGCATTAAACATAAAACATTTAACATGTAACATTAAACAAAAGAAATGCCTCTGACCAATCCATATAAACCCATAATTGCAAAAGTAACCAGGGTGGTGGATGAAACTCCGAGTATAAAGACATTTACACTTGTCCCTGAGGAAAAGATTGAATTTAAGACGGGCCAGTTTGTCCAATTTACAGTTCCTGAAGTTGGTGAGGCACCGTTTACGCCATCATCCTCTCCCTTCGTTAAAGAAGAGATGGACATTACCATTATGAAGGCAGGACGGGTAACCGAGGCAATACACTGCTTGAAAGAGGGAGATATCGTAGGAATAAGGGGACCCCTTGGCAAAGGTTATCCGCTTGAAGAATTTTATGGAAAAGAGGTTTTAGTCCTGGGTGGGGGAGTGGGAATGGCTCCTTTAAGGTCTTTGCTCCTGACACTTATAGCCCAGAAGACAAAATTCAAGCGAATAGTGTTACTATATGGGGCAAGAACTCCTGAGGACATTGTGTACAAGGACCAATTTGCTGCATGGGAACAGGAAGGTGTAAAAATTCATCGCTCTGTGGATAAGGGAGACGGTACCTGGAAAGAGAGGGTAGGAGTTGTTACTGTCCTGTTTGATGAAGTAAAGCTTGATAATGAGATTGCAATTGTATGTGGTCCTCCAATAATGATGAAGTTTGGAACCTTTAAACTTCTTGAAATTGGATATAAACCCGAAAACATCTATCTGTCAATGGAGAAGAATATGTCCTGCGGCATTGGTAAGTGTGGGCACTGTGCTTTGGGTCCATACTTTGTTTGTAAAGATGGGCCCGTATTTAAGTATTCGGAGATAAAAAATATAGAAGATATATGGGATTAACAGTGAAATGTGGAATGTGAAATGTGGAATGTGAAATGTGTAATGTGTAATGTGAGATGTGGAAGGTGAGATGTTGAATGTGTAATGTTGAATGTGTAATGTTGAATGTGTAATGTTAAATGTGAAAGGTTAAATGATACTGATTGATTTAGAAAAGATTTACAGAGAAAAAGAACTTTCCTCTCCTGGCGATGAATTAAAGGATATAATTGAGAAGGCTATAAGGAGGGTGATTTGCAGACATTGTGAGGATGCTGGTTGTGTAAGTAGTTGTCCTCAAGATGCGCTTAAAAAGATAGATGGGGATTTGAAGAGGTCAAATTTCCTCTGTACCGGATGCAAGACCTGTATTATCGCGTGTCCGTTCGGTGTTAATATTGACGAAATCGTGGAGTATAAAACCAGACGTTTTGACCTTGCAAAGTTGGATTCTTTTTTGTTCGAAGAATGCTGTGCAAAAGAATGTCCTTATATAGAAAAGGGAGAGTTTGAGGAATCAGATGATATAGTCAAAATTGAAGAAAGTATATTTGTAAAGGCAGTTAACTGGAAAAAACAATTAGGAATGAGGAATGTGTAATGTGAAATGTGTGATGTGGAATGTGGGATGTGGAATATGAGCATTAAACATTCAACATTTAACATTCAACAAGCGGAATGGTTCTATTCTATTATATAATTTTCCCTGGGTTTTTGGCTACTTTCATAGCAGGTGGTGTTGCCTCGTGGATAGAAAGAAAACTTACCGCAAGGATACAGACAAGAGTGGGTCCTCCATTCTTGCAGCCCTTCTACGATGTAAGAAAACTTTTCATAAAAGAAATAACCATTCCAGAGCATTCGTCAAGATCTATATTTATGATATCACCCATAATTGCCCTTGCATCAATAACTGTAGTGGCAACAATTGTAGGACTTAATTTGATAAATCCAGCCTATGGGTTTAATGGTGACCTCATCGTTTGTGTTTATCTTTTGCTTATACCATCATTATGTGTAATTTTAGGCGCCAGCGCGTCGGGAAATCCCCTTGCTTCACTTGGCGCAAGTCGCGAAATGAAACTTGTCCTTTCCTACGAACTTGCCTTCTGGGCATCTTTAGCAGTACCTGTATTAAAGACAAATAGCATTAGATTTATTGACATAATTGGTTTTCAAGCATTAAACGGTTCAATAGCAGGCTCACTATCAGGAATTATTGCATTTATCGTAGCGATAATCTGCATACAGGCGAAGTTGGCGAAGGTGCCTTTTGATATTCCTGAAGCGGAAACTGAAATAGCAGGAGGTGCTTATATTGAGTACTCTGGTCCTCTATTGGGATTTTTCAAAATCACCCAGTATATGATGCTCATAGTATTACCGCTTTTCTTGTTAGAAATTTTCTGGGGGCCAATGAACTTCTCTGTGGGCATTCTTAAGTATTTACTTCTGCTTACTATAATAATAATGTTGGAGAATACGAATCCAAGATTAAAGATAGACCAGGCGGTCAAATTCTTCTGGTTTGGTTTGTTGCCCTTCGGGGTCATTAGTATAATACTTGCAATAATAGGGATGTGAGGGATGGGATTTGAAGATTAAAAATCGTAAGATGCTAAACCAGGATAATATCAAATATCAAAAATCAAATATTAAAATGACAAATCAAAAATTAAAAAGTGGGTTTAAGTTGAAATCAACTAATGAAAGCAAATTATGGCTTGCATTACTTCGTGATAGCAAACGAGCCAAATCAGAAGATGTTGCATGGTTTCTTGAAGAACTGGATGAGTTCTCTAATATTTTTGCTTCGAGTATTTTAACCCTTAAGAGAAAGAGATAATTTTTGCATTTTAATATGTATTTTTGATTTTTAATATTTGATTTTTGATTTTATTATGAGTAAAGCTGCTATATTATCTCGTTCGATCTGGGTCTTTCATTTTGCATCGGCGGCTTGTAATAACTGCGATATAGAGCTCATAGATGCCCTGACTCCCCGATTTGACCTTGAGAGGTTTGGCATAAAACTTGTAGGTTCAATAAGACATGCCGATTGTTTACTGGTAAGCGGGATTATGAATGAGAAAGGAGCGACCAGATTAAAATTCCTTTACGATATAGCACCTAAGCCACTGGCAGTGGTGACATTTGGTTCATGTGGGGCTTCTGGAGGGCTTTTTACAAACTCATATAATTTTTATGGACCCCCTGACAAGATTATTCCTGTGGATGCCTATATACCCGGTTGCCCTCCTCGTCCAGAGGCAATAATAGACGGCATTGTTAAAGTAGTTAAGAAATTGAGAAATGTGTAATGTGAGATGTGAAATGTGGAATGTGAGATGTGTAATGTGAAATGTGGAATGTGTAATGTGGGATGTGGGATGTGGACGGGCATTAAACATTTAACATCAAACATTTAACAATAGGAATGATTGAGGATATAGTAAAAGAGAAGTTGGGTAAAAGAATTCTCGCTTGGGAGAAAAAGAACGAGAGAAGATATTATATAGAGATCAGCAAAGAGGACTTAGAAGAATCCGTAAAAGTTTTGTTTAAGGACCTTGGATTGAGATTCTCTATTGCAAGTGGAGTTGACACCATCGACAATTTTGAGATTCTATATCATTTTTCCGCCGACCGTGAGGATAAATTCTTTTCACTGCGTGTAAAAACCGATAAAAGGAATCCAGAAGTGCCTTCCATTTCAGGGATTATAACAGCAGCCAAGTGGATAGAGCGCGAAATATGGGAGCTTCTGGGAATAAACTTTACAGGACATCCAGAATTAAAAAAACTTCTATTGCCGGAGAGTTGGCCAAAGGGTGTATACCCGTTGAGAAAAGACTATAATAAGAATGTGTAATGTGTAATGTGAGATGTGTAATGTGGAATGTGAAATGTGAAATGTGGAATGTGGAAGGGCATTAAACATGTAACATATAACATTTAACATAAAACATTTAACAGGACGTTATGAAGACTATTATACCAATAGGACCTTATCATCCTCTTCAAGAAGAGCCCGAGTTTTTCGAACTTGAAGTCGAAGGAGAGCGGGTTACAAAACTCAATATAAATATAGGCTACAATCATCGCGGGATTGAAAAGCTCTCCGAGAGTTTGCATTTTGATCAGGTAACATTCCTCGTGGAGAGAATCTGCGGAATATGTTCTTGTTCACACCCATTTGCCTATGTTCAGGCAGTAGAAGATCTGGCAGGTATTGAAATTCCTCTTCGTGCCAAATATATAAGATGTATAATAGCTGAACTCGAACGAATTCATTCGCATCTGTTATGGCTTGGACTTGCTGGACACTTTATTGGTTACAATACCCTATGGATGTGGGCATGGAAGTACAGGGAAATAGTCCTGGATTTATGTGAACAGATTTCTGGCAACAGAAATCATTATGCAATGCTCAGAATTGGAGGAGTTAGAAGAGATATCTTAAATAAGGAACTAAATGAACTGAAAGAGAAGACATCTACCTTAGTCCTAGCCATTAATATGTTCAAAGGTGCGGCAATGGACGACCCTGTAATTGGAGCGAGAACAAAAGGGGTAGGGATTTTGACAAAGGAAAAAGCAATTGACTACTGCGTTGTTGGTCCAACTGCAAGGGCATCAGGGATTGATATTGATGTGAGGCGCGATTCCCCACATAATAGTGCATATAATTTGGTTGAGTGGAACGTTCCCGTATTAGAGGACGGTGATGTCTTTGCCAAGGTAGTCGTGAGAATTCTCGAGATGCTTGAGAGTGTAAAAATAATTATGCAGTCGCTGGACAGACTTCGGGACCTAAAAGAGGGTGAAATATGGAACGAGGTTAGAGAGATACCTGCAGGTGAGGGGATTGGAACCTATGAAGCACCACGGGGAGAGGTATTCCATTATGTCCGCTCAGATGGTGGTAACACTCCTTTTAGACACAAGATAAGGGCACCTTCCTATGTGAACATTCTGTCCAATGAAGTAGCTGTTGTAGGTGGTGATATTGCAGATGCCTGTATAACACTTGCTGCAGTAGACCCCTGTTATTGCTGCACAGATAGAATACAGGCGGTTGAGGATGGCGAAGTAAAATATAACTGGAAGCAATTGCTACAACTATCACAGG
>DAOUSS010000059.1 GCA_030627085.1 Candidatus Stahliibacteriota bacterium
AGGTAGATTGGAGTTAATCCGTGGAGTTAATCCGTAAGGATTTGGAATTCACCCGTAAGGGTTTTATATAAAAGGCTGACGCCTTAATTCCAAAGGCTGACGCCTTAGTTCCAAAGGCTGACGCCTTAATTCCAAAGGCTGACGCCTGTCTACCGACAGGTAGAAACGCGGATTAACACAGAATGAGGGTAAAAGTTAAAAGATAAAATAATCAGTATTTATCAGCGAAATCTGTGTCTAAAAATAAAAAAGATGTGGTTATCATTACCAAGACAGAGGGGATTACTTCTTTTTATTTAAACCACAAAGCACACAAAGAGAAGCTATTTATTCTTTAAACTTTGTGTCCTTTGTGAACTTTGTGGTTAACTAAATCAAGACAGAGGAGTGAGAGGTACAAATATGAAGAAAGTACTCATAGCAACAGGCGGAACCGGCGGGCATATATTTGTCGGCGTCGCCGTAGCAAATGAACTGAAAAAATGTAACATTGATGTGGTTCTCAGTTCCTCAGGTAAATGTGAAGATCTTGATGGACTGCGATACTACTGCATACACTCAAGAGGACTTCTTGGCAAAGATCTCATCGAGCAGTTTCTTTTTCCATTCTCTTTTATCTTATCGCTGATGGAGTCTTTTTGGATAATTTTTAAAGAGAGACCCCGGGCAGTACTCGGTACTGGCGGTTATGCATCGGTTGCCCCTGCTCTTACTGGAAGATTTCTTCGTATACCATTGTTCATAACTGAGATAGATTCTATTCCGGGAATAGCAACGAGGTTTCTCTCACTTTTTGCGAACAGGATATATCTCTCTTTTGGAGAGACGGTGAGATGGCTGCCAAAAAGAAAAACGAGGGTGTCTGGTTGTCCAATAAGAAGATTACGGGTTTTGGAAAGTAGCATTGCAAAGGCTGAACTTGGGCTTAATCCTCATATACCTTTAGTGTTTATATTCGGTGGATCGGGTGGAGCACGGAAAATAAACAGTCTTATGGTAGAGTTAATTCCACAGATAGACAATACTCAATTTCTCCTTGCCACAGGAAGGAGGGACTTTAATGAAGTCAATGAGAGACTGAAAAGTTATGAAAAGGTGAAAATATATCCATTTATTTCTGATATGGGATTGGTTTACAGTGCTTCTGATCTGGTCGTAGCCAGGTCAGGTGCACTTACGCTAGCAGAAATCCAGAAATTCAAAAAACCTGCTATCCTCATACCTTACCCTTACGCAACATTACAACATCAGGCAAAAAACGCCAAGATCCTGGAGAAGAAAGGGTGCGTGAGGGTAATAACAGAAGAAGAGCTTTCTCCCGGGAAGCTAAAAAAGGAGATAGAAGATATAATAAAGAACGCACAAATAAGAGAAGATATGTCCAGATTATTTCCGGATGTTATTGACGGGGCAGAGAGAATTGCCCGCGATATTGCTTTATGTTTAGACACATAAAACACATACATTTTGTCGGGATCGGAGGTTCAGGAATGAGTGGTATTGCCGAAGTACTCATCCGCTCCGGTTACAGGGTTACGGGCTCTGATATAAAAAGGACATCCGTAACAGAAAGACTTGAAAAACTCGGGGCAGGTATAATCTACGAGCACAAGGAAAAGAATGTAAGAAATACCGATGTTCTTGTATATTCATCCGCAATAAAAGAATCAAACACTGAACTTATAGCAGCACGAAGCATGAAAATCCCTATAATACAGAGGGCAGAGATGCTTGCTGAGTTGATGAGAATGAAACAGGGAATTGCAATAGCAGGGACACACGGCAAGACTACGACAACCTCGATCGCCGCCAGAATTCTTGATTTTGCGGGCTATGACCCCACTGTTGTAGTTGGGGGGAGGATAAAGAGTATAGGATCAGGGGGGAGGCTTGGTAAGGGGGACTATCTCGTGTGTGAGGCAGACGAGAGTGATCGTTCATTTCTCTCGCTCTCTCCTGTTATATCAATAATAACATCAATTGATGCAGATCATCTTGACAGCTACAGAGATATAGAGGAGATAAAGAATGCATTTATGGAGTTTGCAAATCGTGTTCCATTTTATGGATGTACTATACTTGCATATGACGATGAGAATGTAAGGGATATAATCAAGGGAATAAAAAAAAGGACTATAACATACGGTCTTTCCGAAGGAGTACAGATATATGGATATGATGTCTCTCTTGGCATTTCGTCTGAATTCTCAGTAAGGATGGATAAAGATGTTATCGGGAGATTTTCTCTACCACTTCCCGGTATACATTATGTAAGAAATGCCATTGCTGCAATTGCTCTCGGGATAGAACTGGAGATTCCCAAAGGGCTTCTAAGGGACGCGATTGTAAGTTTTGAAGGCGTGGAAAGGCGGTTTGAATTTATAAGAAAGGGAGACATAAAAATTGTAGATGATTATGCTCATCATCCAAAGGAGATAAAGGAGACCCTGATTGCTGCAAAGAATATACACAAAGGCAGGATAATAGCTATATTTCAGCCCCATCTTTATTCGAGAACAATGAAACTCCTTGATGGTTTTGCACAAAGTTTGAAGTTGGCAGAGGAGGTTGTAATAACCGATATATACCCTGCCAGGGAGGAACCCATTCCAGGAGTAACGGGAAAGATTATCATAGACAGAATGATAGCATATGGTAAGAAAGGTGTATATATAAAGGACAGAAAAGAGATACCGGATTATATTAAGGAGATAGCAAAAAAGGGTGATATGGTTATGACGCTTGGGGCAGGTAACATCAGGGAAGTAGCAGTAGAACTCAATAATATCTTATGACACTACTGGACGAAGAGCCATTAAAGAAACACACAACGATTGGTGTTGGAGGGAATGCAAGGATATTCGCATATCCCGAGACAGAGGATGATCTCCTTTCTCTCCTTGGGGGTAAGTCTTTCATTATAGGAGGAGGCAGCAATCTGATATTTACAGACGAGGGATTTAGTGGTACTGTTATATCCCTCGAGAGGTGTTTCAATACGTTTGTTTTCGAACAGATTGATAACAATACTATGCTGGTACAAGCTGGTGGCGGAGTCCCATTGGTCAAACTACTTGCAGAGGCCCAAAGACAGGGCTTAAGCGGACTTGAGTTTCTCTGGGGTATTCCCGGAAGTGCGGGGGGTGCATGCTATACAAATGCAGGTGCATTTGGTGCCTCATTTCTCGATCTTGTGAAAGAGATGAAGGTTATAAAATATGCTGATAATACTACTGCTTCGTATACAAAAAGCGACATTGAGTTCTCATATAGAAAGGGTATAAGGTTTGGTGTTGTAAAAGAGGTCCTTCTGGAACTTAAAAAAAGCAATACCAAAGAGAGATTATTGGAAGTGAAAAAATGGCGACACGAACATCAACCGATAGACAAAAAGACAGCGGGTTGTATATTCAAAAATCCCCTCGGCGATTATGCTGGTAGGCTCATAGAATCTGCAGGATTGAAGGGAAAGAGGATCGGTGGGGCGGGTATATCTGAAAAACATGCAAATTTCATAATAAACCATGGCAATGCAACTTTTGCAGATGTTTTCTCGCTTATAGAACTCGCCAGACAAAGGGTATTTGAGATGTTTGGCATTAAGCTGGAACTGGAGATAGAAATAATAGATCGTGAATCGTAAGTCGTAAGGCGTAAATCGTAAGGCGTAGGGAGTGAGGAGTAGGGAGTAAGCAGTAAGCAGTAGGCAGGTAGGAGCAACCTCCTGGTTGCGAAAAGCAGAGAAGAGCGTAAGACGTAAAGCGTCAATTGTCATTGGTTATTCTAAAAATCTGTAATCTGCAATCTAAAATCTACAATCGTTGATCTTCAATAGTCAATAATCAATTATATAGGGGGAGTTATGAAGAATAAAATAATTGCAGGGCTTGACCTTGGTACAACAAAGGTTGCCTGCATTATTGCGAATGTTACAGAAAAAGATAGTATAGAAATAATAGGTATAGGAGTCACTCCTTCAAGCGGTCTACGGAGGGGAATGGTGGTAAACCTTGAAAAGACAACAGAGTCAGTTAGACATGCAATCAATGAGGCAGAAAAAGTAGCCGGTATAAAACTCACGCAGGTATACACAGGCATTGCCGGAGACCACATAAGAAGTCAGACATCGAGAGGGGTAATAGCGATATCAAAACCCACGAAGGAGATCAGCAAGATGGATATCGACAGAGTAATAGAACAAGCAAAGGCGGTCTCCATTCCAATGGACAGGGAGATAATACATGCGATACCCCAGGGTTTTATTGTTGATGACCAGCCAGGGATAAAAGACCCAGCAGGCATGTCAGGAGTGCGGCTTGAGGCAGATGTTCATATAGTAACAGGTGCAGTAACATCTGCTCAGAATATATATAGATCCGTTGAAAAAGCTGGTGTTCAGGTAAGAGACCTTGTTCTCCAGCCGATAGCATCGAGTTATGCCGTTGTGGACCCTGAGGAGAAGGAACTCGGAGTAGCACTCATTGATGTAGGAGGTGGGACAACTGATGCAGCGCTATTCTATGATGGTACGATAAGAGGTACATTCGTCATAGGACTGGGTGGGATAAATGTAACGAATGATATTGCGGTGGGTTTGAGAACACCAAGGATTTATGCCGAAGAGATAAAGAAAGAGTATGGAATGGCAAAGGATAACCTTGTAAGTGATACAGAGATGATAGATGTTCCTGGAATAGGAGGAAGACCCAATAGAAAAATAAAACGTAAGATTCTCGCAAGTATCATACAACCAAGATTGGAAGAGATATTTACACTTGTCTACAGGGAACTTCGCAGGAGTGACTATATGGACCTCATATCAGGAGGTATTGTATTAACGGGCGGGACAGCAAAAATGGAGGGGATAGAGGAACTTGCAGAGAGTATCTTCGGACTTCCAACCAGAGTAGGCATACCAAACAATGTTGGAGGTATAGCCGATATGGTGAAAGATCCTATACACGCCACAGGTGTAGGACTTGTTCTATATGGACACGAGTATAGAGGAAGAGATGGTATAGGAAGACCCGGTATAGACGGTTCCTTGTTTACAAAGATTTTTGAGCGTATGAAGAGATGGCTTATGGAGTAGGTAATAGGTGAAATGTGAAATGTTTAATGTGAAATGTTTAATGTTTAATGTGAAATGTGAAATGTGGGATGAAATGTGGGAGAAGGAAAGAGGATAAAGGGAATTGGTTTGTTAGTTGGTTAGTTTGTTGGTTGAGTAGTTGATTAGTAGGCATGCCTGTCCCATCACGGGCGGGGATTTCAATTCGTGTAGGTAATTTTTAGGCACGGTTTCAAACCGTGCAAAAAAGCAACGATCCAAC
Source organism: Candidatus Stahliibacteriota bacterium (assembly GCA_030627085.1). Lineage (GTDB taxonomy): Bacteria > Hydrothermota > UBA3073 > UBA3073 > UBA3073 > UBA3073. Next base: position 5,334 of record DAOUSS010000059.1, read on the forward strand.
GACTAATGACCCCGATGAAATAGCTCACAAGTTCGCATTTCATGGGGTAAACCAATGATTTATCCCGTGGAATGCGTTAGCTATTCCATCGGGACTAATGCCCAATGACTAATATACCTGACTTTAAATGAATTTTTAAAAAAGGCATCCTATAACGATGCTTAATCTGTGCAATCAGGTATAGTGAGTATTATACCAGGGAGGTTTTATGAAATTTTTATTTCCGGACGATGGAACGAGAGCATGCAGAATAAAAGTAATAGGAATTGGCGGAGGCGGTGGTAACGCCGTAAGCAGGATGATAGATGCTAGCATGAAGGGAGTGGAATTCATCGTCTGCAACACAGATATGCAGGTTCTTTCGCTCAATAAGGCTCCCACAAAGATTCAACTCGGCGCTAAACTCACCTGTGGACTTGGCTCGGGTGGAAACCCAGAGATCGGTAAAAAGGCGGCGGAAGAGAGTGTAGATGAGATCAAAGGTGCTATAAAAGGGGCAGATATGGTATTCCTTGCCACTGGTATGGGTGGAGGAACAGGCACCGGTGCCTCTCCTATTATTGCTGAGATAGCAAAAGAAGAGAATGCATTAGTGGTTGGGGTAGTGACCAAACCATTTGAATTTGAGGGCAGAAAAAGAATGCAACAGGCATTGGAAGGTATACGGGAACTCAAACAGAAAATATCTACCGTCATTGTAATACCGAATCAGAAATTGCTTTCGGTTGCCCCAAGGAATATAACCTTTGATGAGGCATTCAAAATAGTGGATAATATCCTTCTGCTTGCTACAAGTGGTATCTCTGAATTGATAACAGAACCAGAGCTTATAAATCTCGACTTTGCCGATGTGAAAAGTGTGATGAACGAACAAGGAAATGCAGTAATGGGTGTTGGAAAGGCAAAAGGTGAAGATAGGGCTATTCATGCTGCGGATGTGGCTATAAATTGTCCACTTCTTGAAGATTCGGATATAAGAGGCGCGCGCGGAATTCTTGTGAATGTAAAAGGAGGTAAGGACTTAACATTACATGAGGTAGAGGATGCAGTTTCTCTGGTGAAGGATACTGCTGGTGGAGATGCCAACATAATATTCGGAGCGGCAGTATCAAGTGAGAAGAATGAAGACGTGGAGGTAACGGTTATTGCTACAGGTATAGAAAAGGATGCAAAGATTGAGGGAAGGAAGATGCATGAACATGACCTTGAGATTCCTACTTTCCAGAGGAGAGACCCGAAAGAAGACGTAGTGATTGAAAAACGAAACTCCTCAATTTATACCCCGGAAGATCTTGAAATACCGACATTTATTCGGAGGCAAATGGATTGAATATGAAATTAGCAATCATAGGAGCAGGCAATTGGGGGACAACCCTTTCTATACTTCAATCAAAAAACTTTGATGAGGTATATTTGTACTCCAAAGAGGGTTTCGATATATTTAAAGACAGAGAAAACATAAAATACTTGCCTGGGTTTAAAATTCCTCAAGAGGTAACCTTGTCTGTCAGCTTAAAGGAATGTGTTAGAAATGCTGATATAATAATATTTGTTGTTCCCAGTGTTTATCTGCGAGAGGCTGTGCGTAATGTTAAGAAGTATTACGAAGGCTCTATAATTGTCAGTGCCACGAAGGGCATAGAAGAAACTACCTTGCTTTGTCCATCGCAGGTAATAAAAGAGGAGATGGAGAATAGAAAACTTCCTCTCGTTGTAATGTCAGGGCCGAATATTGCATGGGAGATTGCATTAGGTATGCCCGCAAGCACTGTATGTGCCTCGGAAGATAAAAAAGTCGCATATAGAGTGCAAGTACTCTTTAAGACATCTATATTCAGGACCTATAGAAGTTCAGATGTGGTTGGGGTAGAACTCGGTGGAGCACTGAAAAATATCATAGCAATTGCCTGTGGAATATCTGATGGACTTGGTTTTGGGACAAATGCCAAGGGAGCGCTTATAACGAGAGGACTTGCAGAGATTACGAGACTGGGGGTGAAAATGGGGGGAAATCCATTCACATTCTCTGGATTATCGGGGTTAGGTGACCTCGTCACGACTGCAATGAGCAGGAATTCAAGGAATAGATTTGTGGGTGAGGAGATAGGTAAGGGAATGTCCCTTGATGATGTGCTTTCGCTTATGGTTATGGTGGCAGAGGGTGTCTATACAACAAGGTCTGCGGTAAGATTATCCCGTAAATGGAAGGTTGATATGCCGATAACAGAGGAGATTTATAGAATACTCTTTCAGTCGGAATCTCCAAAAGAGGGTATAAGATCACTTATGGAAAGAGATCTTAAATGTGAGACATGGGGAATATATGAGAAATAATCCCCAATTAACCACAGATTCACCCTGTGAAATATCTATTTCACGGGGTAAACACAACAAAATTTCGAAATCCAAATTTCTAATTTCCAATGAAAATCCAAATGCCAAATTAAGATAGGCATTGGGTATTAGGTTATTGGGTAATTAGGTAATTAAGAAACACGCTTGGGAATATTTCAATGACCCAATGACTTAATAACTTAATAACCTATTTTCAGCATTTGA
>DAOUSS010000189.1 GCA_030627085.1 Candidatus Stahliibacteriota bacterium
CCCTATGTTTATTGCAGATAGACTCTTTGGTATAAAGGAATATTGCCTCATTATGGTGGGAACAACTACCCTTGTGGGACACTGTTTGCCCTTATTTAACGCGTTCAAGGGAGGAAAAGGCCTCGCTACTATAGGAGGTATAATACTCTATATTACCCCAAAACTGTACCTTATTGGTGCTGTGCTTTATTTTATCAGGTATCCTGTAAAGAGACCTTTATTTTGGTGGTTGACTGCCGTGCTCGGATTTTTGATCTTTTGTCTGTTGGTAAAACCATTATATCCTGAAAATTATGTATGGATCGCATACGGGCTCATTACTGCCCTCGTTGTAGTATTATTTGTAAATCTATCAAAATTTGTAATAAAAAAGAAAGCTATTTAAGACTGTTCAATAATCAAGATTTTGATACGGTTTAATCTGTTTATTCCGCGTTCAATAATTATAGTGGTGGGCAAAAGTGGGATCTTGTAGGCACAAATTCAATTTGTGCCAGCACGATTTGAAATCGTGCCTACATTTCCGGTAAAATTACGGCTAATTTTTGGGGTAACTTTTTTGAAAACTACCTTAAAGTGCCCTGATTTTAGCAAAAATGTCCCAAAAATGGGGATAACTCCCTCAAATAGGGCCTCTAAAGCCTATATATGCATTGGGTTTAGAAATACTGAACAGTCTCTATTTAAACCTATCTACGATTTGCTAATAGTTTCTTCTACTTCTTGGTGCCGAAGTGGCGGAACAGGAAGACGCGCCAGACTCAAAATCTGGTTCCCCTGACGGGGAGTGAGGGTTCGATTCCCTCCTTCGGCATAAACAGCACACAACTCCTGAGACTATGAGCCTGTTTATATTTTTTTTCTTTTCTTGCCCATCAGAAAATATCTCATTTTCCGCAGGAGTTTCTACATTTCCGGGGAACTTGATTGGTTACGAGATTGGTGCGTCATACAATGTAGGTATCTATGAAGGGCTGACTGCCAGTTCTCTTCTGGGATTTACAAAGAGTAACTATGCCTCAAGCCTCGGGACAAAAAAACTCAACTGCGAATTCTCCCGTCTTTTTATCTGTCAATCGATTAAGCAGAAGATACCTGATGGGTTTTTTTTGCTATTTGGCATCGCTATTCACACTTTGAAGAATTGGGTAAAGGAAACGAATAGAATTGGTTCATTGAAGATCACAGATTACTATGCCCTGAATGACCTTGCCCCAGGCATCGCAGCAGGTGGGGGATTCTCTTCTCAGAGGGGATCTCTTTCCGTTATATATGATTTTATATTTATAAACCAAAGAGGCGAGAATATATTTTACAGAAAGGGAAATCTACATTCACTAAGCCTGCGGTTGGCGATTGTACTGCCGTTAGAAGAATAAAAGGGGGAGGTTATGTCAATTTCAGTAATAGGTGCTGGTATAATTGGAGCAAGTGTGACATATCACCTTAAAAAGCTTGGGGTTAAGGAAAAAATAGATATTTATGACAGGCTTGATGCCCCAGGAGAGGGTTCAACCTCGCTTTCCGCCGGTGGTGCAAGAAATCTCTGGTCTACTTCCTTGAATATCGCACTCACTACAGAATCACTGAAAAGATTTGCGGAATTCAAGAAAGAGACTGGAAGGGGCATAGGGTATGAGAAAATAGGATACCTCTTCTGTCTTTATGATAAAGAATACAAAGAGATAGAGAAATTTCTGCCAGAATGGAAAAAGAAGGGAGTAAACGCAGAATTGATCCCCGCTGAAAGCATTTCTGACTTTGTGCCGGGACTTACTCCCGAGGTGGATGATGAGATGACGGAGCTTATGGAAATAAAGTCACTTAAAGGAGCACTCTATGGAAAGGACTGCTGTGCAATAAATCCTACATCCTGTACAACTGCATGGTTTGACTGCGCGAAGGAGATGGGTGGTGTTGAGATACATCTGGGAAGGGAGATAGAAAAAATAATTATAGAAAAGGGAAAGGTAACGGGGGTTGAAAAGACTGATGGGGAAAGGGTAGCATGTGATATATGTGTGGTTGCATCAGGTGCATGGTCGGGAGTTCTCTTAAAGAAATCGGGAGTTGATATTCCAATTGTTCCTATCAAGAGAATGCTTTTCACCGTTTATCTTCCCAAGGAACTCGGATTCAATCATATCCCTATGGCAATTATAGATAAGGGAGTGTATTTTAGAGTCGAGGCAGGTAATCTTCTCGTTGGCAGGGCAAAAGAAGACCAAAAGCCAGGATTTGACACAACGGTTGAAAATAAATATTATGAGGACGAGATGAACCCTTATATGCAGGTTCGTATTCCCGGCACAGAATACTGTAGAATTCTGTCATCCTGGGGAGGATTATACTCTGTTACTCCGGATAATAATGCGATAATTGGTGAATACCCGGGAGTTGATGGTCTATATCTTATAACAGGATTTTCTGGACATGGGATTATGGAATCTCCTCTGGCAGGACAGGCACTTACCGAACTAATAACAGAGGGAGAGTATAAAACGATAGACCTCTCACCCCTTTCTATAAAGAGGTTTGAGGAAGGAAAGCTAATAAAAGAGACGATAGTAATATAGGACTGGGGAAAATGGGGTAATGGGGTCGTGGGATGATGGGGTATTGTAGGAGCAACCTCCAAGTCGCGATGAAGGAAAAAGGATAAAGGTTAAAGGATAAATTACCTGATAACCTAATTACCCAATAACTTAGTTACCCAATGACCCAATTTCGTGCCTTAGTGGTGACTCTTAATTTTGATATTTGATTTTTAATTTTCTACCCGGGGGTATTATGAGAGAGATAAGTGTTAAAGAAATAGAGGAAGTGGTCAGAGAAATGTGTATAGACGCAAACTACAATCTGGGTGAGGACGTTGTAAAGGCGATAAGAAAGGCAAAAGAAAGGGAAGAATCTCCCACAGGAAGGGCAATCCTCGAAGATATCCTGAAAAATATACAAATTGGCAAGACAGAAAAACTTGCCATATGTCAGGATACAGGGTTTGCTGTGTACTTTGTAGAACTGGGTGAGGATGTAAGAATTGTCGACGGGCATTATATGGATGCATTCACAGAAGGAACAAGAAAGGGGTATATGGACGGATATCTGCGAAAGTCCATAGTCTCTGATCCAGTTCTCGCAAGGGTCAACACCAAAGATAATACACCACCTATAGTTTACACAGATATAGTACCCGGAGATAAGATAAAGATTACAATGTGTCCAAAGGGTGGTGGAGCAGAAAATGTGGCAGAAGTAAGGATGCTCACTGCAGCACATGGTATTGAAGGTGTTAAGAAATTTGTTTTAGAGCGGGTGGAAAAATCGGGAGGTAATCCTTGTCCTCCGGTTGTGGTCGGAGTTGGTATAGGTGGAACATTTGAGAAATGTGCTATGCTTGCAAAAAAGGCACTTCTCCGTTATCCCCTCGGTTCTCATAATCCCGATAAGAGATTTGCAGAGGTTGAGGAAGAATTGCTTGAAAAAATAAACAATCTTGGCATAGGACCTATGGGACTCGGGGGAAGGACAACTGCACTTGCTGTTCATATAGAGACCTTTCCGTGCCATATCGCAACAATGCCTGTAGCAGTAAACTTCAACTGCCATGCAGCGAGACACAAAACAAGAGTGATATAGGAAAAAAGTAGGCAGTAAGTAGTAGGCAGTAAGTAGTATCGAAACTCCAATCCCGACCAACAGCAATGAGTAAGTGTAGGCACGAATTCAATTC
>DAOUSS010000067.1 GCA_030627085.1 Candidatus Stahliibacteriota bacterium
CCGTATGGGGAGGCGATTCAATAACAATTAAACCAACTCCTTCTCTTAATCATCTCTATATAAAGCCCGGAGATAAATCCTTTTCAGAACTTATAAGGTCAATCGATAAAGGAATTCTTGTTGCCGGTGCACTTGGAGCCCATAGTGGTAACATTCCAAACGGTGATTTTTCTATAGGTCTTTGCCCGGGCCTATATGTGGAAAACGGGGAGATAATAGGATATGTAAAGGACGCAATGGTAGCAGGTAATATATATGAGGTAATGAAAAATGTATTGGATATTGAGAACACACTTTACCCGGCAACAATGGGAACCTTCCCTGCCGTGTTGTTTGACAATGTTAGCGTAGCAACAAAATCATAAGTAGGGGCGTATTGCAATACGCCCCTACGATAAGGGTTTTTCCCTTAAGGAGGTACTATGGAGAAAATGATTGCATATTGCGGAATAAATTGTAGTGGGTGTCCTGCATTCCTGGCAACCCAAAAAGATGATGATAATGAAAGAAAGAGGGTTGCTACGATGTGGTCCAAGCAGTTCAACACGAATATCAAACCAGAGGACATTAACTGTGACGGATGTATCGCGGAAAGCAAACGACTCTTTAATTACTGCATGGTTTGTGAAATAAGGAAGTGCGGACAGGAAAAGGGTGTAAAGAATTGTGCCTATTGCAATGATTATGCCTGTAAAAAGTTGAGTAAGTTTACTGATGATGTGCCTGAGGCAAAGGCTACTCTTGAAGAAATCAGAAAGGGTCAGTAGGGGCGTATTGCAATACGCCGTCCCAACAGTAGGGGCATATTACAATATGCCCCCCAAGTAAATATGCCTAAGCATCATAGACACTCCATCAGACTGAACCATTATGACTATTCCCAACCGGGTGCCTATTGTATCACGATTTGCACGCACAACAGGAAATGTATGTTAGGGAATGTAATTAATAGTAAAATGGCAGAATTGTTTTCAACTGGTAATGTCGCTAAAAAATTCTGGTTAGAAATTCCAGAACATTTTCAAAATGTTGAGTTAGATCAATTTATAATAATGCCAAATCACATACATGGGATAATTATGATTTATGATCACAAACCTGTAGGGGTTCAATATATTGTAGGGGTTCAATATATTGAACCCCTACGAGAAAATGAATATCAACACATAATCCCCAAATCAATCGGCTCGATAATCCGTTCGTATAAATCCGCAGTTACACGTTGGTGTAACAAAAACAATCATCAAAACTTTCAATGGCAACGCAATTACTATGAACATATAATCCGTAATGAAAATGAACTAAACCGAATAAGGGAATATATCCAGAATAACCCCTTAAAATGGGAACTGGATAGAGAAAATCCCGAATCGAAAAACTTCAATTTAGACCACGATTTATATTGGAAAGAAATTTATGGGCAATAAGGAAAACACAGTAATCTTTCTTTAATCTGCTAAATCCCTGCCTACCGGCAGGTCTACCTGTCGGTAGACAGGCAGGCGTTTAATCCGTTGATATTTTAATTGACTTTTCCTCTATCCAGTGTTATAATCTTTGATAGAGATAATGCGAGATAAGGTAACAACCTTAGGGAAGTATATCGGAAACTGTCACATAAACCTCCATTTAAGTAATATAACTAACAGCATCGGCTGCAAACAAGTTATATGAAATTCGGCAAAACAAAATAATGGGGGGTGAAATTATGTGTAAGTTAAATGTAATACTGGCGTGTTTTATTCCTGCGGCAGTAGTATCAGCAGGAGAGTGGCACTTTATGGGTTTTGAGAATGAGGCAATCCATGCAGTTGCAGTCCATCCAGAGAATCCAAATATCATCTTTGTGTCTGGAGATAATTTATACAAGACTATAGAAGGCGGATGGATGTGGGATACAGTTGCATGGTTTCCTGCAAACTCTATGTTATTCCATCCATTGAACCCCGATACTATGTATGCTACTCTTGGAGCGGGTTCATATAGTGACGGAGTCTATAAGTCCACTGATGGAGGAAACACATGGAATGTCATCCACAATATGATGTATGCAACCTCATTGGTTATTCCTTCTTTTCCAGAGGGAATACTGGTAGCTGGATGCAAAGGTGGAGGCGTAGAGAGGAGTGATGACGGAGGCGTGACCTGGTATAGTATGAATGATAGCTTGGATAATTTAAATATTCTTTCACTTGCCACTGTCAGTCCGTTCGACAGTGCTCCTGTATTTCTTGCTGGTACAGAAGCGGGCATCTATTGTTTTTTCACAGAATACTGGGTCAAAACAAATGCTGCCGGTCTCACTGTGCCGAGCATAGCAGTATATAGAGAGTACATTCCAGTTTTATGGGCTGCCTTGGATGGAGGAAGCTGGTCTGATGGCATGTATAAGTCAATAGATTATGGGTTAAGTTGGGAAGTCTCCGAATGGTGGGTTTATATAACTGATATCCTTATCAATTCTCTCGATTCTCAAACTGTCTACGCTGCGGACTCTGGTTGGGGGGTTATGATTACAAGAAATGGAGGAACTGACTGGAATCTTATGAACGAGAACTTGGGCGATAGCGTTGTGTTCTGCCTTAGCCAGACTCCTGCTGATACAGTACATCTCTATGCGGGCACATCGCACGGTCTTTATGTTTATGACTTTTGTACCGGTATTCAAGAGGTACCGCCTCACCCTGACAGAAGAGATGTAAAATTGAAAATCTCTCCTAATATTGCTTACTTAGGTTCTCCTTTAGGAATAACATATTGGATTCCTCCAGAATTATCTGAGAGAATGGTTAGTATTAGATTATATGACATTTCTGGAAGACTGGCACAAGTCTTATTTGAAGGGAGAACAGAGACAGGATGGAATTCTTTGATATGGGATGGAGGTAGTGTAAGCGGCGCATTTCTTCTACACCTTAAGATCGGGGGATTCAATACTACAAAAAAAGTTGTACTGATGAGATAACCATTCGCTCAAACCCTTCGGGCTTCACAAACAGCGGAGACGTCAGACGAAGCGGCAAGTAAGGAAAAAAGATATGAATAAGCTTGAAGAAGTTAAGCTAAAGAAGTCTCTCAGCGCCTACTTCAAGGAAATCCATAAGATTTATACTGGTGGCGGTTTCAGAGAGGAAAGTTTCTATCCAGCACTTGAAAGACTCATCGAAGAGTGTTCTCAGTTTTTCCAGAAAGAAACGGAAGCAAATGTCCTTGTTCTGCCCAAAAAGACAGAGGTGGGAATACCTGATTTTCGTATTGGAAAAAACGGTGAAATTGTTGGATATATTGAAGCCAAGACACCAGATACAGTCCTCAGAGAAGTGGAAAACTCTGAACAACTCAAGCGATATCGGGACTCTCTGCCAAACCTTATTTTAACCAATTTTTTAGAGTTTAGGCTGTATAAACAGGGTAACCTAATAGAAAGTGTAGAAGTGGGTCGTCAGCACACCTTATTGAATTTAGACCTCCCCCCTATTCCCGAAAAACTGGAATCATTCTTTGAACTTTTAGAAAAATTCTTCTCCTTCTCCATCCCCGAGATTCAAAAGTCTTCTGCCCTCGCCGTTGAACTTGCAAACCGAACTCGGTTCCTTGAACACATCCTGCAGGAAGAGCTTTCACGAGAAAATGACGAAGTAACCAGATTTTACGAGGCTTTTAAGGAAGAGCTTATAGAAACTTTGACAAAGGAAAGATTTGCTGACCTTTATGCACAGACTATCACCTATGGACTTTTTGCCGCAAGAATGAAGGTTCAAAATGGATTTAAATGGGAAACTGCCTGGAAATTCATTCCTGAAAGCCTCCCACTGCTTAAAGAGATATTTTATTCTATGACAGGGCCCCATTTCCCCGAATCTCTAATTTGGATTGTAAATGACATAGCACAGGTGCTTGAGAAAGCCAACATTGATTCAATTCTTCAGGAATTCAAGACCACTCGATGGGAAGAAGACCCGGTAATTCATTTCTACGAAACCTTCCTTGCAAATTACAATAAAGAAGAGAGAGAGCGGTTGGGGGTTTACTATACTCCCTTACCCGTTGTTTCTTACATTGTAAGGTCTATTCATAAACTCCTGAAGGAGAAGTTTGGAAAACCTGAAGGGCTTGCGACAAGGGATGTCACCCTTCTTGACCCCGCAGCTGGGACTCTAACCTTTGTAGTCCAGGCAATTAAGCAGGTCCAGAAGGAGTTGGAGGAAAGAAAGAAGGAAGGGCTCATTAAACCATATATAGAAGAACACATCCTGCCGCATTTTCACGCCTTTGAGATTCTGGTTGCTCCGTATACAGTAGGTCATTTCAAGGTCTCTATGGTTTTGGAGGAGATGGGTTATAAGTTCAAAGAGGGGGAAAGGTTCAAATTCTACCTGACAAACACATTAGAAATGAAAGAGCCGAAGCAGATAAGTTTCCTTATTGACCTTGCGAAAGAAGGACGGGAAGCAAAAAAGATAAAGAAAGAAGTGCCGATTCTTGTTGTTCTTGGCAATCCTCCCTATTCGTTTAAGTCGGTCAAGAGTAAATTTATTGACGAATTGATGGAAACTTACAAAGAAGATGTAAGGGTTGAAAAGAAATATGGTGTATTAGAAGATGATTACATAAAATTCATTCGTTTTGCCCACTGGAAGATAGAGCAGGCGGGTAAAGGAATTTTGGGATTTATTACGAATAACTCCTATCTGTCAGGAGTAATCCATCGAGGGATGAGGAAAAAACTTTTAGAGACCTTTGATGAGATTTACATCCTTAATCTTCATGGTTCTTCAAGAATCGGCGAAAAGACACCCGAAGGTGGTAAAGATGAGAATGTCTTCGATATTCAGCAGGGCGTAGCTATTACCCTTTATGTTAAATTAAAAAGACCAGAGAAAGAGAAAAAGATTTATTATGCTGACCTCTGGGGACTGAGGAAAAAAGATAAGTATCCATATCTCTTAAATAATGATGCCAAGACTACCAAATGGCAGAGCCTTAAACCAATCGCACCTTACTACTTCTTTGTTCCCAAGGACTTCGCCTTGAAATCCAAGTATGAGCAATTCTGGAAGGTAACAGATATTTTTAAGGAATGGGGCTCTGGAATAATTACTCGCCGGGATACTCTAACAGTTGCATTCCAACGAAACGAGTTGCAAAACAGAATGTTGATGTTTGCTAATCTTACTTTGCCAGATGCTATAATTGCAGAAACATTCAAGATTGGAGATACCAGTGAATGGAATTTACACACAGCAAGAGAACGTGTTAAAAACGAGCAGATACAGAAACTAATAAAGGAATATCATTATCGTCCTTGGGACTTTCGTTATATCTATTATTCAGATTCCGTTATATCTCGAACTTGTAAGAAATGGATGAGACATCTTTTAAGTGAAAACTTCGCTCTAATAACAACTAGAATTATTACGGATATAGAAGAGAAAGGCGCATTTATTTCAACTATACTCGGGGATATTCACAGTATTTCAGGTCAAAGCTACTTCTTTCCTCTTTATCTCTACAAGCAAAGAGAATCTGAAAGGCAAAGGTCAAGGAGTGGAGTTACGATGCTTTTTGAACCTGGAGCAGACTATGAGATAAAAGAGCCAAATTTGTCTCCTGCCTTTATAAAAGCATTCACTGATTGTTGTAAAAAAGGACTCACTCCAGAGGAGATTTTTTATTACATCTACGCTGTTCTTTACTCTCCTACTTACCGCAAACGATATGAGGAATTCCTGAAGATAGATTTTCCGAGGGTGCCATTACCATCAAATTATAAGGTCTTCAAAGAGTTGAGTAATCTTGGAAAAGAACTCATTGAACTTCATTTGCTCAAGTCTTCCACCCTTAACGAAACTGAGATAGGTTTCCCCAAAAGTGGCTCTGATACAGTTGAAAAAGTTTCCTATGAAGAAGAGAACCAGAGCGTCTTTATAAACAAAGAGCAGTATTTTAAGGGCGTATCAAAGCGGGTCTGGGAATACCGAATCGGAGCCTATCAGGTAATGCAGAAATACCTGAAGGACAGGAAAAAGCGAAAACTCTCCCTTGATGAGATTAATCATTATATGAAAGTGGCAAAAGCCATCAAACTGACGATTGAATTACAAGAAAAGATTGATGAAAGCTTTTACAAATAATATAGTATATATAGATGATAGTACTAAATCTATGTGTCGATTAATCAAGAAACATGGAGAAGTACCTATAAAACCAGACACTGTTTGCAATGATAAGAGAGCATATACAAATAAGGGATTAGGCGATTTAGGAGAACAGTACGTTAAATGTCTCTTTAATAAAGTAGGTATCACCAAACTGCCTACAGGACAAGCCCCATCTCCTGATTTTGAAATCTCTTTAAATAGGAAAAAATTTTTACTTGAGGCCAAAACTGTCAGCAATTTGTATAAAAGCCCCTTTGAGGTACTTTATGAAATCACTAAAGAAGAAAGCCATAATAAGTTATTCTTAAATAAGCTAAAAAATATTTCTAAAACCTGTGACCTAAATATCAGTCCTTTGGAAATCCGGAGAGAAGATGCAAAGGAGTTCAAAGAAAATATAACGAAAATAATAAAAGAGTTAAATTTACCGCCTAATAAGAAAGAATACAATTTTAAATGCAGAAATAAACTATATAAGATCTCAATAATGCTTAAAGATGAAGAGTTTAAAGGTATTTATTCGATCCTGACAGGATTCCTACCAGATGAAACCCACACTTTAAACAACGTAATAGGCAAAAAGGCAAAACAGATTGGAAAAAGTGACATTTTGGTTGTAGTTCTATTAAATACAGATATTGATCAGGAGGATCTATTAGATTTTTTCTATCGACCACTAGAACTAATACTTGAACCGATACCAAGCCCTACTAAAAATGCCCCGTTTACAACAATAATGCAATATCATTACAATCAGACAATATGGGGACACAAGTTCAAAGATGAAAAAGGAAGTTACCATACCATAGATGAACAATTGAAATGTGTAATTGTTATCTATCCTAGCACTGAGATATGTTTAATTCTTCCTTCAATAAAACATTTTGAGAATTTCACAGCTCCCGAATATTGGCAATTAAAAGAACTTTTAAAGGTCGAGGGATTAAAGTGCTACTGGGTCTCTCATGAGATTAGGTTGGTCCTTAATCGGAAGGAGGGAGTCCCGCCAGTTGTATAAGTTTAACATAATTATGATGTTATTTCAACAAAAGAGTTAAAAAAACAGGTTGAAATTTGACATTACATAAAGATATATAAGGGGGTATAAAATGAGTGAAAAGAGCGAAAAAGAATCTTTGTTCAAAGACCTTACATCTGCCGATTTGAAGGAAATCTGCAAGCAACACAACCTAAGTGGTTTTTCTGGTTTGAAACACAACGAATTAGCAAAGTTTCTCGCAAAAAATTTGGAGATGACTCCCAAAGAAACTAAGTCGTTGGTTGTGAAATATCAAACGGATAAACTACTTCGCAAGATAAGAGATAGTGCAGACTATTTTCTCGCCAAACGAGTCGAAGTTAAATATCAGGA
>DAOUSS010000181.1 GCA_030627085.1 Candidatus Stahliibacteriota bacterium
ATGGTTGCATGTTTGCACCTCGTAAAAGAAAAATTTATAATACTTGATAAAGATAAAACTTTTTGGCCCGAGGTTAGGGGTCTAATGCCTTCCCGTGATTTACAAAAAGCCCTAACAGATTTTTATAATAAAACCAACAATACTTGCAAACCGTTTATGACGTAGAAATATTTTTTATATTACAAGGAGGTTTGAAATGATTAAGATAGAAGAAATTGCTAAGCCACGAAGCGAAGTGTTAGAGGGAAAGTTTCAAGGGGTAATTCAAACTAACAAAGTTGATGCAAATGAAAAGAGACTTGAGACTAATCCGGAAAAATTTCTTAAAATAACATATCCTTCATCTGCCATTAAAGGGACTCTTGAGAGAATAACTGAAAAAATTCAGCAAACATCTAATCAAGGAGCTTTTCTACTGGTTGGTCCATATGGTTCAGGAAAATCTCACGCACTAATCTCACTTTACCATATTTTTAATAGACCAGAAATTGCAAATAAATGGGCTAAGGAGTGGGATATTGATTTTAAAATACCAGAAAAATCAAGGTCAGTTATTATCTCTACAAGGAAATATGATGTTGATTACATTTGGGAGCCAATATTTACTCAGTTAGGAAGAAACGATCTGCTAAAAGAAATCAAGCGGTTTCCAACGGTTGATCAGATTGAAGAAGCAATTGGTAATAATACTGTAGCGATTTTTATTGATGAACTTGAAAACTGGTATGGCTCTTTTGATCCCGCGAAACAAGGACACATTATAGAACAGAATGAAACATTTTTTGAGCACCTTTTAGAAGTGGCAAGCGATCCACACAAGAAACTTTTTGTTTTTATTACATTTCTTGGGGAGAAAGAAAAGCTCAAAAAAATTCTCAACAGAACTAAGCCTGTTCAAATTGATGTAAGTACATTGGAAGACAGAGAAAAGGTAACCTTGCATCGTTTATTTGAAAATGCAAGGTCATTTGACGAAAATAAAATCGAAAGCATAGTTGATGGATACCTATCAAAATACGAGCATCCCATTGAGATAGCAGATAATACACAATATAAATTACGAATGAAGCGGATTTATCCTTTTCATCCTACTCTTTTCGACTCACTTGTGCAGATATTTGAGGCTGCATCAGAACGGCAAGATATTAGAGGAATGTTAAACGTTTTGGCGGATGCAATAAAGGGAAACTATAATAAAACTGATTTGCTATTGTTAAGCGACCTTGATGAAAATGATTTTAGAGGCATTAATTTAAATCTTGTTGAAAAGTTTAGCTACGATCTCAAAAGGAGCAAGAGTATATTATTTGCAAATGAAATTCTGAAAAGTATTTTAATTTTTAGTTTAAACGACAAAGTTCATGGTGCAAGTTTATCTGACATTTTACTTTCTGTATTTAAGCCTACACGGGATCACACAATCGACCAAATAATAGGCAGTTTGCAAGATCAACTTTACGGAAAGATTCATTATCTTCACAAGGTAAAAGATCTCTATGTTTTTAAAGGAGAAGTTAATATTTATGCATTGCTTGAAAGAGAAAAGAATAAAGTTAATGAAGGAGAAGCCAAGAAGAAGATAGCCGAAATAGTTAAACAAAAGATTTTTGACAACAAAGTTTTTGTATATGGTTTTGATACAATCCCTGACGATTCTAAACCTAAAATTGTAGTTTCTCTAACGCAATGGGGCACGAATAGTGATTTGAAGAATAAGTTAAATGAGTTTTACAAAGGGAAATCGTGGCAGAATACATATATTGTTGTTCTTCCAAAAAGTGATGTTGTAATGCCTGATGTTACAGAAAAGACAAAGAGGGTAATAGCAGCGGAGAGAATCAAGTCGCAAACTAATAATAAAACAGAGGAAACTGAATTAAGGCAACATATCGAGGAAGAAACGCAGGAGATTGCTGAAAGGACTAAGGCAGCATATGGGCTAATCGTGAAATGGGTAGAACATAACGACGCACTTACTTATAGGCTTATTAACACCACTGCTGAAATTAATACAATTAAAGAAAAGGTTGAAAACGGTGCAGGTGGCTGCGGGGAATATATTATTAAAGCTATTAAGAATAAACCCGACGGGATTAAAGTAGACCTTTTGGTAAAAGATTTTAAGAAAAATAGAAAATATCCGTTCATACTTGAAGAAAGTGTAATATATAATGCTATAAGAAATTTACATAGAGACAAGAAATTAATAATAGAAGGAGAAAGGGGTAAGTTTTATATTGATGACTCGCCGAGAATCATTGAGCCAGATTATGTTATTTTAAGCCCTAAATATGCTCCTGTCCAACCTGGGAAGGTTGTAGAAGATGGGTCTCAAGGCCAGCCGAAGGGTGGTGAATATGGCGGTGAAGGTGGCACGATCCCTGGAGCACCTCAAGGTGAGCCTTCTGTGGAGAAGAAAGAGAAGGTTAAAGTAGGCGTACAGGGTAATTCACCTCGAAATATTTTGAATCAATTTGAAAGTAGAACAAGTGAAAAAGACGAGGTGGAAGAATTATCTTTGATATTCAAATTCAGCAAAAGATTAACTAAGAAAGAATGTATGAAATTTATCAAGCAATTACCTGCAGGAGACGATGTGGATATCCAAATTGAAGGAGAAATCGGTGTGTGGAGGGAGAAGAATGGAATTTAAAACAGATTTTATAAAAAGCCTTATAGAAGAACCTGATTCTGTAGATGCTGTTGGCAGAGAATTAATTCGACTTTGGACTGATAATGCAAGAAACAATTGTTTAGAGGAACACTATTATAAAGGAGAAGAATCTATCAAAGACCTTGAGAATCTTCTTGTGAGTTCTTACCCTGAATTTTACGATGCACTTGCAAAAACTTGCATCAATAGAAAAAGTGTTTTTGATCTGTTTCCAAATGCAAAAATTATTGTGATGGATGGGATGAGTCTAAGGGAAAGTACGCTTCTTTTTAATGAAATAATGCATAAAGGATTTAGTGTGAAACAGGAATTTAATTTCTCATCAGTTCCTTCTGATACAGAAAACTTCCGAGAAAAGATTGGTTATAAGAAGAGAAATTTCTCAACCGTAAATAGTGAAAATGATATTAATTTACTCACGAATGACAATCAATTCCTTTGGTCTTATTTCCCTGATATCCTTCTTGACAAGATACAAGTAGGACACACAAAAATTTCATCTCTTACCCAAATGTACGGAACTGTGGAAAAAATTGTACTCTCATTAATTTCGAAAATCGAATCTGATACAATTTTAATAACTTCAGACCACGGTTACATAATGACGGAATCGGGCCTGAATTTCCCATTAGACAACAAGGCAAAAAATGAATGCCAGAAAGCTTTTGGAAGCAAGCGGTATGTAAGTATGGATAATCTTTATCTTGATAATTTAGTTTCAAAAGGTTATATTAAAGATTTCAATGGATACTATGTGGCGAAGTCTCGATACTTGTGGCCTGTCCCTGGAAAATACAGTATTTACATTCATGGCGGTTTAAGTCTTATGGAGTGTTTTACACCAGTCCTCATAATTGAAAGGTAGGTAGAATATGAAAGAAAAACCCATTGAAAAAGATTTTCCTATTGAAGAAGTAAATGTTATTGCACAGCGAGAGGCAAATGCAAAAGAAAAATATCGACCAGTTCTTTATATCCATAAATGGTGGGCAAGAAGACTTGGAAGTGTTTTTAAAACAATTGTTTTGTACACACTTTCAGATGAAAATACAAAGGTTTACGATGAAGAAAGAGGTGTTTGGAGAAAGATAGTACCTGAGGAACTTGACAATCCCTGGAATCTCTATCTAAAAGATGTTGACTTTGGTGGCAAAGTGGTGCTTGACACTATGATGGGTGGGGGCACGAC
>DAOUSS010000032.1 GCA_030627085.1 Candidatus Stahliibacteriota bacterium
TTCCGTTCGGAGTCACTATCAAAAAACTCGCATCATCGGATGAGTAGACCACACAGGGCAGTATAACTATGAGACCTACGAGAATTCTCTTCATCTTAAGATTACTATCTTCCTAACCCTTAAGCCTCCACCTGTTCGTAACTTGAGAAAATATATACCACTCGGGATATCTGAAACAATCCAATTTATTGAATAACTTCCCTGCTTTCCTCTTTCCTCCACCAGTGTTCGAATCTTCCTCCCTGATATATCGTGAAGCGAAAGTATCGCTCTTCCATTATATGGAATCTTGTAATTTATCTGTAAGATAGATGATTTGGGAACGATAGAATTACAATCGAGCGTGAAATCAGTAATCTCTTGACTATTTTCTCTGAGTGTGGTTTCTCCTGTTTCTATTTCAGGAAAACCATAAAATGCAATTTCTGAAAACTGAGCTCCTTCTGGAGAACTACTTTCGTATTCACTATTCCACTTGCTGATGATAGACATCCTTATATATCTTGTAAAAAGGAACTTCGTTGAAGAGTTCTCAAATAATGGAATTTCATAAGCCGCGCCTTCCTTAAGAGGAGGAAAAGAGATATTCACTAAAGTAGCCGGGGCGACTTTTCCTTCGAAATCACAAATCGCTATCTCTATGTCTTTAGGATTGGTATAGTTTGGCTTATCCCTCGATACCATCACAACATGTGTAACGGGCATTTCACAGCCAAGGTCATAGATAATCCAATTTGTACTTTCATCGCCAACTACAATAGAGAAACTATTTGGATTGTCGTCTATGGAGTAGTCCGATGTAAAATCTTTGTGATAACCTCCGCCATCTGCAACAACTCTTGTAATCACCTCGATGGATTCCTTTGTGCCAAGCCCGTGGAAAACTCCACTATGCTGTCCGTCACTCAGACGCCAAGCCTGGTCATACTTGTAACCTATATAGCTCCATTTATTATAGGCCGTAAAGAAAGCTCTCTGATTCTTTGGTATTTCATAGCCAGAGGATGAATACCAAAATGCCTCATCGCTATCATGCCACCGGCTCCACCCAGGATATGAACTACCATCCTCACGATAAGGTCCCTTTACACAATCAAGATAGCTTCCATAATACTGAAAGTCACACCAAAAATTCCATTCAACCTGTGGGTGTGCTAACATTTGATAATGATAGACTTTTCTTCTTTTGCAATAATCCCATGGTGGCCACCATTTATGGTCCTCTGACATACTTCGAGTCATGACAGATGCGGTTACCTGAAATTCTTTGGTTGCTTCACATCCACCTACTACTTCTGCTATTAACTTATAATACCCTTCTCTATCAGGTCTAAATTCAGGGAAACACAGGATGACAGACCGAACAGGGGATAAAGTTGTTTCTTGAGCAGTTTCATATATTGCGACATCCCTATCATTGAGTATTATAGCCTTCATTATAAAGTCAGTTGTTTCCATTCCTTTATTTATAACCCTTACCTTCGGAATTAAATCGATCCCCGCAAATATTATTTCTTGCGGTTCAAAAATATCGACTATTTTGATATCAGGTGTACCAGCTTTTAAAGATATGCCTATTACAAGTATTAATAAACTGCTTATTACTAATCTCTTCATAAGATATCGCCACCTTTCATAAAATTTAAAAATTGATTGATACATAGGTGTGCCAAACATCCTGCGTATCACTTGACACGCAGAGCTAATCTAAACGAACCTCACAAATCTCGCATAAAAGAACCCACAAGAACGAATAAAAATACCCCCAACCTATTCTATCAAAAAGATTGAGGGTATGGAAAGATTACACTACCTGTTTATATTTGAAGGGTAAAAAGCAACCTTCATATACTCTCCCCTTTCGGGTTTTTAATTCCTGAGATTAGATGGCAAGTTTTCTATTTTAAAAATCACTACTATTATCATAATACAAAAATTCCCTCTTGTCAAGTAATTCATCAGAGGTCTCTGGGTATTTTTTCAGAGACCTCTATCATTCCCAATGCTTCTTCAAAAAATCTTTAACCTTCTCGGCGTCAAGGCATTCGCTATCAATCCGTTTTAATATTTTCTCGATCCTTTCAACCTGCTTATTTATCTTTTTTGATGTTTCATCGCCTTTTATTCTGGCTAAGCCATCTATTACAGCCAGAGGATTTTTTGTCCCCTCAATTAAAATAGCAAACTGCTCAATATGTTGCTCTATCTGCTCATAGGCTTTTCTTATGGTTTCTTTCAACCTTTTGCGTTCCGTGATGTTCAGCATCACTCCGCATAGCCTAATGGGTTTATCGTCCTTAACAAACACGGTGAAAGTATTTCTTAGCCACACAGGGCGTCCATCATCTGCTAACATTCGGAATTCAAACTTGTGAGTTTTCTTTTCTGCGGCTGTTTTCTTCAAAAGGGCAATGACCCGTTCCCGATCATCTGGGTGGAGATGGTTCTCGAAGAATGCAGCTTCTTTAAGCCAACATTGGATACTATAGCCAAGAAGTCGCTCAGCTTGCTTGCTGACAAAATAAAACTGGAGAGTTTGCGCATCTGCTTCCCATACGATACCATCAATGGTATTAACGAGTTTTTCGTATACCTGGTGGAATTTTATCAGTGCCTCCTTAGCCTGCTTAAATTCAGCGCGCTCTCTAAGAGAAGAGATACCATACGCCAGGTAATTTGCTAGTTGTGTCAGCAGACTCACTTCTTGTGGGTCAAAGGCATCTGGCTCAGCGGCATAGATATTAAGTACACCCAAGGTCTGACCGTGAGCAATCAAAGGAAGTGCAACTCTGCGGGTGGGACCACTGCCACTTTCAGTATCTACCCTTGAGATGTCTATTATGTCAAGGTAATCCTTCCCGTATCCCGCCAACAGCACAGGTCGCACGGTCTTATCTTTATCCTCCTCGGTTGAACTAACCCATGCCACACGATATTCGCCGACTTTTACGATGATTCGGCATACCTCATGCAGTAGCTCCGATTCCTCCACAGCACACAGCACTGCCTGATTGCATTCACCGGGGACCTGGCATATCTCATTCAGCACTTCCAACTCCTCCACAGCACGCAACACTGCCTGGGTGCATTCACTGAGGATCTTAAGTGCACGGTTGACTTTATGTAACTCGTCCTCTATGTGCTTGCTCTTGTTGAAGTCGGCTAATATCTTTGCGGATTTTCCTTCGCAAAAAGAAGAAACCGATATGTTTAAATTTCTCTCCATTTCACCCCATTCGTTATATATAAGTTTATAAAAGCAATACCATATAGACTTGGTTACCTCCCTTTCATAAAGGAGCTTATGTGTTCTTGTATTTGCTTTCTCATGTCGTCTTCAGAGATAATGGAATTCAGAAAATTGGGTAGTTTTCTGTCTGAAAGAGCCATTTCTTTGGGTGAACTTATAGATATCCATGGAGTGCCTTGTCCTAACTGTCGTTCAAAGGTAAGTGTTTCTTTCCCGGTAATCAGGGTAAGCATATAACTACTTTTGTCAAAGGATTGCTCAAATGTTGTTGAACGGCTCCCGACCTCAACCATCTTTGGCCTCAGATAGAACTTCAGCATTTTCACAATTCTTCCACTTTCTTTAAGGGCGAGGAGGGCTTCTATTTTATTTTCTTGATACATAATATCCTCCAGTTACAAATGACAGAAAATATCACTTTACCCACAAAAGATAATTTCAATCACGAATCAGCTGGATCGTATATACTCCCAAAATAGCACTGACTTAACTGTCAAAAACTGCCTGTCTGTGTCGTATAACACAAAGATACAAAGGGAGGGTTAAGAAAGGGGTTCTGCACCCTCCCTTATGATTTATTATCTGCCACCGCCAATACCATAAATTCCAGGTGGCCGAGGAACTCCAGGTGGCCGAGGAACTCCAGGTGGCCGAGGGTCAACTGGTAATCGGTCATTACCACCAAATGCTACAGTAGCTGTTGATAGGGCAATGATAAGTGCTATCCCCACCAAGCACAGTTTTTTTAGAAGTTTACTCATTCTACTCACCTCCTTTAGTTTATTTAGTCACTATTTATAAAGAGCAAAAAGCGTGTCAGATTAAACGAAGACTTGCGTAATACTTGCCTTTGTAAGGACTTACAAAATCCCTTTAGAAGAGCGTTATTCTTTGTCATCAAAAAAGTGTAACATTTTGTTACACTTCCATCAAAAAAGTGTAACATTTTGTTACACTTCCTTTGTTATCGATTTTGTCGAATTTTCACAAGTTATGTCTTTTTAAGGGGTTGGGAGAAATTTCCCTGAAGGGAGGATTAGTCTTAACCCTCTAAAAAGTGTAACAAAACGTTACACTTTATCATAAACCGTATTTTTTCATCTTTCTATCGAGGGTTGGTCTTGATATACCAAGTAACTTTATTACCTTTCTTTTGTTACCTCCTGCGGCTTTAAGAGCTGCCTTGATACATCTCTTTTCTATATCGGCAAGGGAGCAGAGGAAGATGGCTTCTTTGTCTTCGCCAGGTTCTCCTTGAGTTAACGATTTTGGTAGTTCTTTCTCGGTGATTTTTTTACCTTCTGCCATAACAATAGCCCTTTCTATGACATTCTCAAGTTCTCTTACATTACCAGGCCATTGGTGGTTCTGGAGGAAATAAAGAGCTCCTGGTGTAAACCCGGTTACATTCTTGTTGAGTCTCTTTCTGAATTTACGAAGGATATAGGCTGCAAGAAGTGGAATATCCTCCTTTCTTTCTTTTAAAGGGGGCATCTTGATTGACATTACATTTAACCTGTAGTAGAGGTCGTCTCTGAATTTTCCCTCTTTTACTTGCCTTTGCAAGTCTCTGTTGGTTGCTGTTATCACTCTTACATCAACCTTTTTACTTTTCGTGGCTCCAACCCTTCGCAGTTCACCATCCTGAAGAACCCGAAGGAGTTTGGTCTGAATATTTGGGTTTAATTCTGCAATTTCGTCGAAGAAGATAGTTCCACCATCTGCTATTTCAAAGAGTCCCTGCTTATCCTGGGTAGCTCCAGTGAATGCTCCTTTTACATAGCCGAACAGTTCTGATTCAAGGAGTTCCTCTGGTATAGCACTTGAATTTACAACGATAAAATTCTTGTCCTTTCTGGGTCCATTATAGTGAATAATATTGGCAACAATCTCCTTGCCTGTTCCTGTCTCACCCTCAATTATTACAGAGGAGTCGTATTTAATGATTTTTTCAAGGGCATTGTATACTTTTTGCATTGGTTTTGTTTTTCCTATCAGGTTGCCAAAGCTATATCTTTCTTCCGCGACAGTTTTCAGGTGGGTAATCTGGTCTTTCATATCAATGTTTTCGAGTTCAAGTAGTTTGTTGGCGGTTTTTAGTTCTTCTATTAACTTAGCGTTTTCAAGAGCTATGGCAGCCTGGTCACAAAAGGCTCGAAGGAATGCAAGGTCTTCTGAGGTAAAGGCATCCCTTTTTCTTCTGTCATCAATATAGATGGCACCAACAAGACGGTCCTTAATTCTGAAGGGAACGCACAGAATTGAAAGGAGTTTGAATTTGGCTATACTCTTCCTATCTTTAAGTCTTGGCTCTGCTTGTGCATTGGCAGTGATTATCAGCTCGCCTTTCTTTTCCACATTCTCCACTATAGTTTTTGAAAAGTCTGACATATCGGCAATTGATTGCTTATCCATATTTCTAGCGGTTTTTACTATAAGGTCTTTTCCTTCTCTCAGTAGTATGAAGCCTCTTTCTGCTTCCATAGTTTCAATGGTAAGATCCAGTATTTTCTCAAGCAGTTCATTTATCTCCATTGTAGAGTTTACTATCTGGCTCATCCTGTAAAGGGTCTTAAGTCTTTTGTCTTCTCCGGGAATGGGTTCTAACAAAAGAGGGGAATATTTTTCGAGTTTCGTAATCAGGGAATTCACTCTCTTCAAATCTCCATTTGCATTTAGGTTTTTGAATATTTGCTCTGCTTGTTTTAGTCTTGTCAGGGTCTGGTCAAGGAGCCCTTCTCGCCAGAATTTTCTACCTATTTTCCCTTTAATAGAAAACATCTCTTCTCCAGCAACAAGGAGGGTTTTACCGAGTTCGTGTTCTGTTTTTAACTCTTTTAGAGTCTCTATTGATTTGGAGTAAGAGATGAGTGCCTTATCTATTTCTCTTTTTCTGGAGTATACAGTACCAAAGACCCTTTGAGTAATACCGAGATGGAGGCGGTCATTGATTTCTTCACACAGTTTAATCCCTTTCAAGCAGTAGTCTTCTGCTGTTGAGATATTGCCGGTAAGCAAATAATATTCAGCCAAAGTTGGGCATACCTCTGCCATTCCTTTCTTTGATTCTTGTTGCTGGTGAAGATGAAAACTCTGGTGAAGGAATTCGGAAGCCCCCTCCATCTTTCCCTGGAGCATATGGACTGTACCTATATTATGCAAGGTGGATGCTATATCTTTCCAATCTGATATTTGCTTCTTAATTTTGAGGGCTTTTTTCAGGTTTTTGATTGCTTTTGTTAAATCGCCTGTTTCCTTGTAGAGATTACCGAGGTTATTGTATATCCATGCGATTAGAAGCGTATCTTTTATCTCCTGAGCTATCAAAAGGGCTGCTTTATAGTTATCAATTGCATAGTCTAAGTCGCCTCTCTCCTGGTATATAGTACCCAGTGCCATGTGGACTGCGGCTGTTCTTCGTTTGTTTCCTGTTCTTTTTAATGTAGCGAGAGTTGATGTATAATGTCTCAGGGCACTATCAAAATCACCCTGTTCTTGAGCAAGAATTCCAAGGGCGTTATAATATTGGGCGAGAATATGAGGGCTGCTTCTTTTTTCTTGGATTTTTAGGCCCTTTTTGTAGAAATTTTCTGCCTCCTTCAGTTTTCCTGTTTTCCACAAGATTTGTCCAAGGTTGTACAAAGTAGACTCAATGATGTCTTGATTCTTAATTTCCTTAGCGACCTTTAGTGTTTTTTTGTAATGTTGTCCTGCTTTTTCATAATCTCCCTTTTGAAGGTAGACTGCTCCAAGAGCACTATGAGTATAACTCAAACCAAATAGGTCATTGTATTTTTCTGCCATTTTGATTGCTTTTTGAGAGTAGGACAGGGATTTTTTAAGGTCTCCAAGGCACATATGAACCCATCCAATGTCGCTGAGGAGGAGCACCTTTTGAGAGACATCCTTTGAGGGTATCTTAAACCCTTTCTGAAAGTAATTCAGTGCCTCATCATAATTTTGCTGGTCTCTGTATATCATTCCTATTTTTCTGTAAATTCTTATGGAGGAACCCCCGGTTACAAGAGGAAGGGCGGATTCGTATTTTATGAGGGCATCCTGATATTTACTCATAGTGCGATAGAGATCACCGAGGGTTTCATAAAGGGTGAATTTCTTTCTTTTTCTACCCAATTTGTCGGCAAGAGATAGTGCGAGTTCAAAGTATTCCGCCGCTTCCGTATTTGCCGATGCGTTTTTGGCCCTTTCTCCAGCCATAATGGCAAATTTGTATACTTTGGTAGTTTCATTTGCCTGCAGATAGTGATAAGTGAGTTCAGATGCTATTCTCTCAAGGTCTTGCTGAAACCGATGTTCCAGTACTCTGGCTATTTTTCTATGAAGTGGGACTCTTTCGCTGACAGGTATATTCTTTTCAATCACATTGGAGACCATTTGATGGGTAAAAGAGTAGTTTTCAGCAGGTTTTTCTATGATAAGGCCTTTTTTCTGGAGATTGTAGAGAGTATGGATTTTTACGCTGATTATGTCCTTTAGAACAGGAAAAGTAAAGTAATTTTTGAGGAGAGCCCCTATTTTTAACAGATTAAACTCATCCTCACTTAATCCTCGTAAGGCAGGGGTTACGAAGTCTTTGATGTCTTTTGGAGCCTGATAGGTTTTTAGTTTATCGCCCGATAGAGTCCACTTTTCGTTGGTTCTTTCAAGAATTTTGTTTTCTACCAGGCTTCGTGTAAATGTCGTGATGAGGAAGGGGTTTCCTTCGGTATAGGTATGAATTAGGGTCCCGATGTCTTTTATCTCATCCTCTGTTATGAGCATAGATTTGACCAATGTGGTAGTATCATGCGGATTGAGTAGTGTAAGATTGATGTGGTTAAGGTAATTTATGGATTGTATATCTTTGCTAATGAGTTTTGTATCCGAAGAAGTGATGATTAAAAGAATTGGAGCAGATTCAATAGACCTTATAAGATACTCCATCAAGTTAAGGGCAGTTTTTCCCTGGGACTGAAGGTCTTCGACTACGAGAAGGAGTGGGGATTGTTTCGCTTCGTTCAGAAGTTTGTTTGTTATTTTCTCAAACAGGCTTAGCTCTGTTCCTTTAAGGGGTTTTTGCTCAATAATATCAGTAAAAGTTTTTAGAATGTTTCTTCTCGAATCGAATTCCTTTATCATTGCTCCTTCGGTTTGGGCGTAGGGCTTAAACTCCTGCAAGAGTCTCGTCTTTCCTATTCCATTTTCACCGTATAGTAAGATAGCCCTACCCTTGTCAGTTTTAACTTCCTGCCAGGTAGTTTTAAGGATGGAAAGTTCCTTTTGCCTGCCTATCAGTAGGGATGTAAAGACAGTGGGTAACCGAGATTTTCCTGAAATTTGATGGATAAATTTTTTAAGTTCATCTATGGACTTAGTTTTTCTTCGAGGTTTGGGTTGCAAAAGATCCAAGATACAATCGTTTAACCTTCCCGGTACTGCAGGGTTGAATTCCTTTGGTGGTTTTATTTTACCTTTTGTATGTTGCTTGATAAGAGTGAGAGCATTATCACCCGCAAAGGGAAGATGATGTGTTAGTACCTGATAGATAGTCACACCCAGGGAGAAGAGGTCTGCACCTTGATCGATTTTCTCGCCCTTGAGAACTTCAGGAGCGATGTATTGGAGAGTGCCCTTGAGTTTTTGGGCTGCCTCTTTCTCTATAAGTCCGAAGTCTGTTATAACAGTCCTGGGTTCTTGGGCTTTTGGAAATTGTATCAGTATATTGCTGGGTTTGATATCACAATGGATGAGTTTGTGAAAATGAATGAGCCTGAGTGCATCACAGATCTGGAGTATTATGGAGTAAAGAAGTTGATAATCAGCTCTGGTCTTAGGTAGATTATCTCTAAACAGGTCATACAAATTTCTACCCTCAATGTACTCCATAGTGAAGAAGTATTGTTTGGAATGCTGTGATAAGGTCGTATCTGCAACAACATCCGCCTGAGGCGGATTGCACTCCATAACTCCAAAGTCGTAGACTTTTACAATATTTGGATGGTGAAGTTTTGAGAGTGTCAGAAATTCATTTTTGATATGCTTGCTGGAGGAAGTTTTGAGGGCGAGGTGGGTGTTGGTTTGTGTATCGAGAACTTTGTAGACAATGCCCATTCCACCTGAACCGAGTTTCTTAAGTATTTTATAACGATTATTGCTCATCAAGTGTTGTCTGCCTGGTCATTTACTGCAAAATATATCCAACTCTTTAATCGGTTCTAAAGATGCTTTTCAACCGACTTTCCCCGTAGGTTTCTTTTATTGTCCAACCATAATACCGAATACCAAGATAATTTAATTACACTTCTTCTATCATTATAGCACTAAATAGGTTAAAAGTCAAGGGGAAAAATATAGTTGTTAAACGCAGATTAATCTGGATGAAAGTATCAGTGTAATTTGTGTTTTGGAATAACTGCGTGGTATGTCAGTAGGTTAAAAATGGGTAGGGTTAGGTACATAAATTGACTGATTATATGGAGTGGATTACCATTTCGTAGCATCCGAGTATACCCGCCCTATCGCCAAGTTCACTAAACACGATATCTATATCTTTCCTTGAATACAGTCTCCTTGCAACTTCTCGCTTGACACCTGAGAGCAAAATATCCC
The DNA here is from genome assembly GCA_030627085.1 of Candidatus Stahliibacteriota bacterium. Taxonomy (GTDB): domain Bacteria; phylum Hydrothermota; class UBA3073; order UBA3073; family UBA3073; genus UBA3073. The sequence goes on from DAOUSS010000032.1 coordinate 9,860, forward strand.
CCATTTTTGATAATCCGCCACCTATTATTACCCTCTCAGGATCAAGAATAGCACAGTAGTTTGAAATAGCGATTCCAAGAAATTTTGCCATCTCCGCCACAATATCCATTGCAACATGGTCGCCCTTGTAGGCTTCATCCTCTATAATCTCTGGTGTGATCTTACCCGCATAACTCCTTAGCCTGGTTTCCACCCCCATTCTCACATATTCCCTCGCCCTCTCCGTTATTCTATCAGCACCTATGTAACTCTCAAGGCAGCCATAATTCCCACATAGACAGAGGGGACCGTTGGGGTCTATCGTGATGTGCCCAACCTCCCCTGCATATCCCCTGCCATGATAGATCTTGTCATTTATGATGATTCCGCCGCCAACACCTGTGCCAAGTGTAAGCATAATAAGATTCTTTATCCCTCTTCCTGCTCCATATCTATGCTCGCCGAGGGCTGCCATGTTTGCATCATTATCAACAAACACAGGAATATTGAGTTCCTCTTGAAGGATTTCTTTTAAAGGAAGCGATTCTATCCCGGGGAAATTGGGTGGGGATGAGATTGTGCCGTCTGCATCCACCAGCCCTGCCATGCCGATACCAACTGCCTCGCCACCCAGTTCAACGATAATCTGTAAGAGGGTTCTTGTAAGCATGCCTGGCTCGCCCGTCTCTATCTTTATCTCGTGCCTTACCTTACCATTCACAACATTCCCCGCCTTTATAAATGTCCCTCCGACATCTATGCATGTAATAGGATTCATAATCTCAGATTATGCTTTAATAAACCACAAGGCAAAAAACGCTCTTATATCAAAAATTAAATATCAAATCAAACAGCAGACCGAAGACATGAGACTGAAGACTTCAGACTAAGAATAAAAGGTCTTTGGTCTCCGGTCTTAAGTCTATGGTCTTTCTTTTTGATACCTATCTGCGGCAGGTATGGTTAATGCATATTTTGGGATAACAGTTACTTACCGAAGATTCACAGGAGGAGCAAGACCAATCAAGTTGCACAGAAAGTCAAAAAATGGTAGTCGCAAGCTTTACAGGCTGTGCAAAAAGTCAAATTTTAACATGGTAGTCGCAACTTTTAAGTTGCGCAAA
>DAOUSS010000046.1 GCA_030627085.1 Candidatus Stahliibacteriota bacterium
CTCAACAGGCAACGGGCTTGTTGGAAATGATGTAAGAGATATCATTCACGATAAATATGGCAATCTCTGGTTTGTATGTTACAATAGGGGAATATCAATTCTATCTCCAGATGGCAGATGGAAGGAATTGAGTGGTGCGTGGTGTGGATTACCAGATGGACTACTATGTATAAATATCTTATCAGACACAGTACTTGTTGGAACAGATGATGGATTAAGATTGTGGGATATAAAAGACACCAATCCAATGAATAAACCAGGGATAATGGAAACCATTGCATCTCGTCCAGGGAATATCGTAAACCGTATAGAGTACATTAAAGATTCACTATGGATATGTACAAACGAAGGAATAGGAATAGTCGCATTGTCAAACATTGGGAACACTTCCGCATGGAGTAATATTACCGAAATTGGCAGTGTAAACGCGGTTGAACTTTTAAAAGATACATTATGGATAGCAACATCAGAAGGAATTGCATACATAACTGGAGGAAATTATCACTATGTAGCATCATTCAATTCAAGGGATATATCTCTCTGGAACGAGAGATTGTGGCTCGCTACATCAGCAGGATTAAGGGCATGGAATGGAAATAGCTTCTTATCCACTTCTATTACACAGGATTCAAGATGTCTCCTTCCTCTATCCAGTTTCTGGGTTGGAACATGGGGCAGTGGTATTACAGAATACACACAGGACACAGTCGTATATTTTATACCTGACGGACCAGGAGACAATAAGTTTGGCGATATAGCAATTGATGGGGACGGTAATCTCTGGTGCATTACGGGAAGTAAAGAAGTATCAAAATTCGACGCCAAAGATGAGAAATGGCACATCTTCAACCAAAATAATGAATGGAATGTCAGAGGAGGTGGATTATCTGCTCTTGCAGTCGGAAAGGATAGGACGGTATGGATAGGAGTCTGGAATTGGGAGAACAAAGGGCCCGGTCTTATAAGACTGTATTCTGACAGCACCTTTGATACTATTCGTTTTCAGGGGAATAACGTGATAAGTGATATAGAAGTGGATGGGCATAATGATGTATGGGTTTCAACCTGGATATTAGAGGGACAATCCTCACTTCTTTATAGATTCCGAGGGGGTTCAATTAATTCCTACGATGTGTTCAGTTTCCCACCCGGAATAAACAGAATAACATTCGATAAGGAAGGAAATATATGGGTGGGGTGTACTTATCACACAGGTGGCGGTGTTTTTCAAATAATAAATGAATCTGAGGCAGATGAACTTTCCTGCCCCGATATTCAGAGTGAGGAGATATACTCTCTTGCATTTGACATTGATGGAAGACTATGGGTTGGGACAGATAATGGGACATACGTACTAAGAAATAAACAGATTGAAAGGATATTAACCCACAATGACATCGGTGTCGTCGGCGTTAAAGCACATGACATTCTAATTGATATCTATGGAAACGTTTGGCTTCTGCTCGAGCCTATTTTGGAAAGTAGTGAAGGGGGTGTAACGAAAGTCACGAGAAAATCTGACTTTTTATCCATTACACCTTCAAAAGGACTTGTCTCAAACAGGATAGAAGGCAGAGATACCGGAAATCGACTCGCATACGACCCAACGAGAGGATGGCTATGGATAGCTACGGGCGAGGGAATCTCAAGATATCGAACTGGACTTATCCTTCCTCATACAATCTCTTCTATTCTGGTATTCCCAAATCCATATTTAGCCAATGAGCATTCGGATATAAGTTTTATCTCCGAGGAGCTAGTAGGAGGCAGTATAAGCATTTATTCGCTCAGTGGTCAACTCATAAAGATTTTCTCTAACATAAGAGAAAGTTCAGTGAGATGGGATAATCCTGATATTGCAAGCGGTATATACATATATATTGCAGTATCTGATGATGGAGAAAAAAAAGTAGGTAAATTCTCAGTAATTCAATAATTCTATTACTTAATGAAATTTTTTTCTTGACAAATCAAAATTTTGATGTTAAAATATAAGAACAAAATAGACCTTACTTGTCTTTTAAGTTCCAATTCTATTACACTATTTGAGTTTTTTTGATATCTTGGAAACAGAAAGGGGGGGCTATGTTGTTCAATTTCAAGGATGTATTACGCTCTATGCGTCTTGGCTTCTCTGCCAAGAAGATATGGGTAGGGTTTCTTGGTATACTCGTGGGAACGATTTTCTACGCCATTCTCTCATATGTCGCACTAACCCTTACATCTGACTGGAACTGGGTAACAGTATGGAGAGAATATAGATATATTCCCGTCCCAATAGCAGGTTATACGGTAATGCCGTGGTATAGCTGGGCAATATGGATAGTGGGAGTTGCACTCTTTGTCATTGTAAATCTCCTCGCTATAGGCGCGATATCTAAGATTACATATGAACAGGTAAAAGGTAATGAGTTCTACGAGATAACAGAGGCAATAAAATTCTCCATTAAACACTGGAAAGGCATCGTGCTCTCTCCGATAACAATGATAATAATATGTGGAGTTATTCTCCTATGCGGATTTATATTTGGCCTCGTAGGAAGAATACCATATCTGGGACAATTAGCTATTGGGCTCCTCTTCGTACCTATAGCCTTTGGAGCGCTCTTTCTCGTATATCTTACCATAGTACTGTTTCTCTCATTTCTCATTGCGCCTTCTGTTGTTGGTACTACAAAGAGTGATACCTTTGATACCCTCTTTGAGGTCTTCAGTGTCTTAAATGACCAAACATGGAGGGTCGTTGTGTGGGAAGCACTGGTTGCCTTCTTTTCAGTTGCTGGTATATGCATACTCGCATGGTTTACAAAGAAGGCGCTGACACTGACTTGCTTTACAATTCCTCTCTGGCAGGGGCCAAGAGGCTGGTTTACAGCTATGTGGCAAAACGGAATATGGTATCTGCCTTCCTGCCCTCCCGTTGTCTGGGTGGAGAACCTTGCAGGCAGATTTCTACCAACACTTCTCTTCCCTCACACATGGGCAACACAGAACTGGGCAACAGCCTTTGGAGGATTCTGTATTGGTATAGGATTCCATTTCATCGCCTTCTTTGTACTTGCTTATGGTATATCAGTATGGAGTGCCGGGCAGACTATGGTATATACAGTCCTTGTTAAGATAAAGGATGACAAGAACCTATTGGAGGTAAAAGAAGAAGAGTTTGAAGAAGAAGAAATAAAGGAAGAAGAGAAGAAAGAAAAAATCGAGCAAGAGAAGAAGGAGGAATAAAAATAAAAAAACCTGGAGCTTCTTTTTGCTGTTGCCTATCAGGGGGTTCCAGGTTTTTTGTAACATTACACCGGGTACTAATCCTAACATCAGAGTAAATGCTCTGATTTGGGCTAAGTGGTAATTTTGTGGTATGAATGAAGATGTAAAGCAGAAGATAGAGGATTTAATAAACAAGGTGCTGTGGGATAAAGATATACATCTTGTCAGGTGGGAACTAAAAGGCAGTGAACCATATTCAATTTTGAAGGTATTTATTGATAAACCGGGTGGTGTCACAGTTGAGGATTGTGCACTTGTATCAAGGGAACTCTCAGATCGGCTCGATATAGAAGAACCCATTGACCACAGGTATACACTTGAGGTATCCTCACCGGGTATAGATTTAAACACCGATATACAGATTAAAAAGAAAAAGGAGAAGTGAATCGATGACAGTTTATAACATATCTCATTTTCTGGATCAACTGGCTGAAGACAGAGAACTAAATCTCACAAGGGTCAAAGAGGTATTTAGAGAGACAATAATAACCATAGCAAAAAAGACCTTTGGAAGAGATCTCGAAATGACTGTAGATATAGACGAATCCAGTGGTTCAATATCTGTGTTTGTCGTGAAAGAGGTGGTGAAAAAGGTGGAATTTCCTTCAAAGGAGATTACCCTTACAGAGGCGAAAAAATACAATGAATCTGCAAAGATAAGAGATAGAATAAATATTCCCATGGAGTTTGAAGCATTTGGAAGAAACGCCATTATTTTGACTAAACAGATTCTTTTTCAAAAACTGCGAGAGGCTGAAAGAGATGCCATATACACCTCCTTTGAAAAAAGGGTGGGAGAAATTGTTACTGGTAGTATCCGGAGAATAGAAAGCAAAAGAATATTAGTTACCCTTGACAGGACAGAAGGTATTCTGCCAAAAAGGGAACAGATTCCAGGAGAATACTTCCGTCAGGGTAGTGTTATAAAGGCGTATATACTTGCAGTAGACCAAAAGGAGGGTATACTACTCTCGCGTACGCATCCAGGTTTCCTGAAGGGATTGTTTGAATCAGAGGTACCAGAAATTAAAGAAGGAATAATTGAGATAAAAAACATAATGAGAATCCCTGGAGTTAGAGCAAAGGTAGCTGTTACAAGTAATAACCCAAGGATTGACCCTGTAGGGGCATGTGTAGGTGTAAAGGGGTCAAGGGTACAGGTCGTTGTGAAGGAACTTGCCGGCGAGAAAATAGATGTGATACAATGGAGCCAGGATCCACTGGTTTATGTATCAAGGGCACTTTCTGGCGTTAAGATAATAAAAGAGGATATTGATGAGAGTACAAAAAGAATACAGATCGTTGTGAATGATGAAGAACTCCCTATAGCAATCGGTAAGAATGGACAGAATGCTTTTTTATCCTCAAAATTAACTGGATACAGAATTGATATTATCTCTGAAAGTATGGATAAAACTACTTCGGTGGCGAATTTAGATGGGCTATCGCCAAAGTTAAAAACAAAACTTCTAGAAAATGGATTTGTAAGTGCGTATGATATTATTTTTTATGGTGTTCCAAAGCTTCTTTCTATAAAAGGGATAGGAAGAGAAATTGCAAAAAAGATATATGAAATCTCCTATGATATTGCAAAAAAGACAAAACACCAGCCCCCGGACGGTTCAACTGAGCCTTCGTCCCGAGCTCAGGCCGAGGGGTTCACCGAAGTTAAGTCTTAAATTCTTCTCTTTTTACCCTCTTAAACAATATTTTTTTATTTATGAATGACCGCCGAGTATACGACGCTGCAAAGGAATTGAACCTCTCGAGCGAGGCACTTGTACACCTTCTGAGAGAACTTGATTTCAAGGTACGGGGTTACATGAGTGTGGTCACTCCAGAAATGCTAAAGAAGGTGAAGAAGAAGTTGGAAGAGGATAAACGAAGAATAAAGGAGAAGGACAGAGAGAAAGAAAAACTTCGTAGGGGCAAGAAAAGAAAAGTGGAAAGGCGATTAAGAAAACCAGAAGAAAAGAAAAGAGCTGCAATCAAAGTCAAAGAAACCCTTGCAAAGATAAAAACGGGTGAGCAGAAACCAAAAAAGAGGGAGAAGGTTGAAAGAGTTGAAACCAAATTGGAAAAAGAGATACGGAAAATTCAACTCCCTGAACTTGTAAGTGTTGAGGAACTCGCGAAGCTTCTATCTGCATCTTCTCTTTCACTTATTGCCAAATGCCTCGAACTCGGTCTCATGGTGACTATCAACCGACGGTTGGATTATGAGACAGCAAGTATGATAGCCTCTGAATACGGTCACGATACTGAACTCATATCATATTATGAAGAGGTTGCTGAAGGGAAAGAAGAAGTAGAAGAAATAGAAAGGGCCCCTGTTGTGACGGTTATGGGACATGTAGACCATGGAAAGACCACGCTTTTAGATTATATAAGAAAGACCAATGTTATAGCCAAGGAGAAGGGAGGGATAACACAACATATAGGTGCATCAATAATCACATACAAGGATAAAAAAATTACCTTTCTGGATACACCCGGACATGAGGCATTCACTGCTATGAGAGCAAGAGGAGCACAAATAACTGATATAATTCTCATAGTTGTCGCTGCGGACGACGGGGTTATGCCACAGACAGTAGAGGCAATAGACCATGCCCGTGATGCAAATGTTCCCATTATAGTAGCAATAAACAAGATAGACCTTGAAGGTGCCCGCCCGGACATGGTAAAACAGCAACTCGCACAACACAATCTCTTACTGGAGGAGATAGGTGGCGATGTGCCAGCGGTCATGGTGTCTGCAAAGACAGGAGTGGGAATTGACGACTTGCTTGATTCCTTATTACTCATTGCAGAAATGAAAGAGTTAAAAGCACCACTCAAAGGTAATGCAAGAGGATATATAATAGAGGCAAGATTGGACAGATACAAGGGGATTGTTGCAACGGTTCTTATCACTAAGGGACAATTAAAAAAGGGAAATAGCTTCGTCGCAGGAACAACTTATGGTAAGGTCCGCGCCATGTACGATGAATTCAACAAAGTTATTGAAGAAGCATATCTCTCAATGCCGGTTATGGTACTGGGATTTGAACATATTCCCAAGGTCGGCGACAGATTTGTAGTCTTGGAGGATAGAACAGCAAGAGAGATCGCACGTAAAAGACAACTTGCTGAAAGGGAGATGGTTGCCCGTCCGCCTGTTGTACGCACTCTTCAATCTATACAGGACAAAATCCAGAAGGGAGAGACAAAGGAACTGAAAGTCATAATAAAAGGAGATGTAGGTGGTTCTGTTGAGGCTATGTCTGATTCCCTTAGAGAACTTTCAACAGAGGAAACAAAAATTACTGTTGTTCACAGCGGTGTAGGAGATATCACCGAATCTGATGTTTTGCTTGCGTCTGTCTCAGACTCTATAATAGTCGGTTACCATGCTGGCATTCCAAGTAGTGTCAAAATGACTGCAAAACGCGAAGGTGTTGAAATAAGAGTATATGATGTGATTTATAAGGCACTCGAAGATATTAAACTTGCACTTGTGGGTCTCCTTGAACCGACCTACGAGGAGAAGTTGATTGGAGAGGCTGAGATAAGACAGATATTCAACATACCAAAAATCGGTAAAATTGCAGGGTGCTATGTAAAGGACGGAAAAGTTGTAAAGAACGCACCTGTCAAAATAGTCAGGGATTCAGATGTGGTGGGAGAAGGGAAAATAATCTCTTTGAGAAGGACCAAGAAGACAGTCAACGAGGTTTCAGCAGGATTTGAGTGTGGAATAGGATTTGAAGAGATAGATGACTTTGTTGTAGGGGACATCGTACAGGTATACGAAATGGTAGAAAAAAAGAGAGAGGTTTGACGCTGTAAAATGCATGACCATACTGATAGGAGAAACAGAAGAATAGAGACACTGTTCAAGGAAGAGATTGCCAGGATTCTTTCAGCAAGAAAGGATCCTGATATTGGTTTTGTAACAGTGACAAGGGTGGAGATAAAAAAGGACAGGAGAAAGATCTTCTGTTATGTAAGGTTTCTATCCAATGAAGAAAGGGGATTTTCGGCACTTAAAGAGGCAAAGGGCTCCATAAAGACAGAAATTGCGAGAAGTATTTCTCTAAGATTTATGCCAGATATAGAATTCAGAATTGATGAAGAGGGATATCTAAACTGATGTGGCAATTCCTTCTACATTTACTCCTTCTTAATATCCTTATGAAAGTATAGTCCTAACCTTCTTGGTATGTATGTAAGACCAAGATCTGATTTCCTCTGACAGTTTAACCAACATCCGTTGCACTTAAAAAAAGAGCGGATTATCTTTGCTGTCTTTTCATCTCTCCATATTTCACCAAAACTCCTCTTATAGAGATTCCCGAGCTTTACTTGCCTTGCCTCACACAACTCAATATCACCGTTTGATTTTATGACAGGTCTCACAAATATGCTGTAACAGGGGAGGTTTAACTTTCCGTTCGCCCATAAAGGATACAGGGAATGGTAATCTGATGCAATCAGGTCAGACACAGAATAAAGACCTGTTGTATCTTCCTCTGCACCAAAGTATCCAACTCTTGAGTAGTATCCCACGCTCAAATCTATTTCATACTTTTTTACAAAATCCATAACAAATCTGAGATCCTCTTTCGTATTCCACTTGCTTATGGTGTATTCAATCTCGATATGGGTAAAATTTTTGAGTTCCGTTATTATTCTCTCCACATTTTTGAATGTGTCCACACCCCTTATATACTTATTCGTCTCAGGTCCTCCATCAAGAGAAACTGATACATATCTCACCCCTTCTTCCCTCACGAGAGAGATAAGTTTATCTGCAAGGATGCCATTTGAAAATAGCCTTAAATTCTTCCCTTTGAACAACGATACAATCTCCCTGCACTCCGGATGAAGGAGGAAATCCCCGCCCGTGATTATGAACTCCACACTATCTCTTATTTCATTATCACATAACAAATCCTCTATGACATCCTTATCAATGTCCTCTTTCTCTTTAATTCTCCATATATTACAGGTTCTACATCTGGATGTACATCTGTTGGTTATGTAAATGGGTAAAGAAAGCACTCGCCTCTTCTGCACAGAAGAGATGAGTCTTGATAGGGTAATTGCCTTATTCCACACTCTATTCATAGATTAACTCGACATCAGTTTTGTCCGGGATAATTCCAAATTATTCGTTAAGAAACCATTCACCCCGTGAAATAACTTATTTCACAGGGCAGGGATTACACGAGATTATCACAAGATACAAACCATTAGGTTATTAAGTAATTGGGTGTGGTCGTTATTTTCAAGCATGTTCTTTTCTACCTGTCGGTAGACAGGAATTACTTAATTACCCACTAACCTAATTACTGTTTTTGATATAATCTGTGACTATCTGTGCCCATCTGTGATTAATGCATATTATGGGATAATTTCGATTTTTGATATTATTATACCACAACCTCCCCTTTATGTCAAGGAAAAAACAACCACGAATCCACACGAGTTAATCAAATAACACAAATAATTTCAAAAATTAGATGTTGCCTCAAAGTGTTGTGCTGGGGAAAAGCAGTCAATTGGAGTGCCTGCCTACCGCAGGCAGGCAGTAGCTTGCTACTGCAAGAATATTCTTGACAGGGATTAGATGAGACTTGAACAAGAATCCAAAGGACTCCCAATTCAGACATAAGGTAGTCGCAACCTTTACAGGCTGTGCAAAAAGTAGGGATCTGGTAGCCGCAGACTTCAGTCTGCGAATAGAAGATGCTGTTCTGGATTCAATTTGCGCAAC
>DAOUSS010000120.1 GCA_030627085.1 Candidatus Stahliibacteriota bacterium
AGGTTCTCTTCTAAAAAATCTACTCAAAGAACCTTTTTAGAAGAAAAACTACCTATTTCTAAATACCCTCTAAGTAAGTGAGTCAATGGGTCATTAGGTTATTAGGTCAATGGGTCGTTAAGTCAATATTTTTAGACGTAGATACTCAATGTAATTACTCTCTACATATAAGTATCTGTGTTAATCTGCGTCCAATTTTCTTCCTTTTCTCGATGCTGATTCAGCGAGTTTCTCATATATCCCGTGGGCGTCGTCTACATAACCTTGTTTTTTGTATAATTTTGCCATTGTCTCGGTGACAAACGGTGACTGCAATTCTTCTATAGTGGTCTTTATCCATTTGTCATGAGGGAAGAGAAGAAAAATTTCCTCAAGTAGTTCTCTTGCGGACTCCCGATTACCATACTCTAAGTAAAGGTTTATGATATGCTTTTTGAGAACGAGATTAAATGGTTCAAGATGTGTTGCCTCAAGGAGTATCTCAAGCGCCTCTTCTATTTCACCATTCTTATGTAGTGCATTTGACAGCATAAAATAGGGAGATAACCAATTTGGACATTTTGAGACCATATCCTTAAGTTGCTCTGCTGCTTCATTGTAATTCTTTGTGCGCAACATTCTTTCAGCCATCCTCAGTTGCTTTGCAAAATTGAGTTTTTCCCTTGACATTTTTCTGTTTTTATGTTATAATAAACAGTAGCGCCTGTAGCTCAACTGGATAGAGCATCGGATTTCTAATCCGAGGGTTGAGGGTTCAACTCCCTCCAGGCGTATTTTTATTTACATCTGTTACTATTGCCACGCCTGCGGATGTTCCTATTCTTATTGCACCTGCCTCTATCATATCTATTGCCTGTTTATAGGTCCTTATTCCTCCCGATGCCTTAACCCCAATTCTTTCACCCACTACACGCTTCAAAAGTTTTACATCCTCTATAGTTGCTCCGTATTTAGAGAATCCCGTTGAGGTCTTCACAAAGTGGGCACCAGCCTCCATAATAATCTTTGTTGCCTCAATTTTCTCATCAGTAGTTAAAAGGCAAGTCTCAATTATGACCTTTACAAGAACTTCTGTTCTTCTCACTATTTCCTTTATTTCGTCACTCACTAAACTTAAGTTTCCCGATTTAAATGCTCCTATATTCATAACCATATCGATCTCTTTTGCGCCATCTTCCACGCATCTTTCTGCTTCGGAATATTTTACCATCGTGTGTGATGCACCAAGAGGAAAACCCACCACAGAGCATGTCTTTATCCCACTTCCATTTAGAAGTTCACCCACAAGTGATACCCAGCATGGATTTACGCAACAGGATGCAAAGTGATATTTTTTTGCCTCTTCGCATAATCTTCTAATATCATCCTCAGTTGCATCCGGTTTTAACAGTGTATGATCTATAAATTGTGCAATATCCATTTTAGTTTATTCAACACCGAAGAACACTGAAATCACCGAATGATGCTCCGTAAGGAGAAAGGGAGAATGGGGAGAAATGGAGAAAAATAAATTTATATTCCCCATTTCTCCTTGTTTTTCTATACGGCTCTTAAGACAACATTTAATTCAACACCGAAGCACACTGAAGTCACCGAATATTCCATAGGTTGTTAAAATCTCGTCTATCAGTTGCTACCGTCTCGGTGTTTTTCGGTGTTATTCAGTGTTTAATTCGCGTCTAATTTTATTATAACATATACTATCTGATTTGTCAAGGAAAAAGTTAACCACGAATCTATACGAATTAATCGAATAACACGAATAATTTTTAAAATTAAGAGAAGAAAATTTGTGTAGTTAGTAGCATTCGTGTGCATTTGTGGTATAATTTCCTATGCGGTCAAGAGAAAAAATAGCCACGTTTACGAGCCGAATTCCGGTATCTCTTCATATGGAAGGTTGAAGTATTTTCTTATGTATGCATGTATACGCTGGCTTGCCTTACCATCACCGTAAGGATTTTTCTTGCCAGACATAGAATTGTAGAGTGCTTTATTTTTTAACAATCTGGATACCGATTCTACAATCTTTTCTCTATTTGTGCCCACAAGAGTTGCTGTGCCTGCTTCTATCCCTTCTGTCCGTTCGGTCACCTTTCTCATTACAAGCACAGGCTTGTTAAGAGAAGGCGCTTCTTCCTGTAGGCCACCCGAGTCTGTGAGCACGAGATATGAGCTTGCCATCAGATTGATAAATTCAAGATAGGGAGGAGGGTCTATTATACTTATTCTCTCTACGCTTTTTAATATATTATTTACTGGCAATCTTATATTCGGATTTGGATGAAGAGGATATACAATTTCCACACCCTGAAAATTTTCCACAATATCCTTTAATGCGTAACATATCTCCCTTATTGGTTCTCCAAAACTCTCCCTTCTGTGGCAGGTTACAAGAATAAGTTTTCTTCCCTTATCCTGTACGGTTACAGGATTTTCTTTCAGTTGTCCGATTGCCCTCTCTATTGCATCAATTGCTGTATTTCCCGTTACATATATATTTTCAGTGATTCCTTCCCTTAAGAGATTTTCCCTTGCCTTTTTTGTTGGGGCAAAAAGGAGGATTGACAAATTGTCTGTCAGAATTCTGTTTATTTCTTCAGGGTATGGGTTGAATTTATCAAAACTTCTCAGACCAGCCTCCACATGTGCGACAGGTATCCCCTCATAGAAAGCTGAGAGTGCAGCAATAAATGTAGTGGTCGTATCTCCCTGAACAATAACCATATCCGGTGATAAATTTTTATATGCAGTTTTGAACCGTGTTAGCGCCTGAGTAGAGATATGAAACAGGTCCTGTCCGTCTATCATTATGTTGAAGTCGTGGTCTGGAGAGAGTGAGAACACTGAAAGGACCTGGTCAAGTAGCCATCTATGCTGGGCTGTAGCTATAAGAATAGTTTTAAATGACTTGTCCTTTTTCATTACATTAACGAGTGATGCGAGTTTTATAGCATCGGGTCTTGTACCTATCACAATAGCTATTTTTTGCATTTGCAATCTCCCTCGTTTAAGTTTTCCCCGCAGTAAGGGCATAGTCCCCTGCAATCAGGCGTGCAAAGAGGTTTTATAGATATTGCAAGCAAAATTGTATCCCTTACAAGTGGGGTAATATCTACCTCATCCCCCGCATAGTAATATTTCTCTGTGTCAGTTGTTGTAAGCGCTATCTCTTCTTTTTTGATTATACAAGGACTTTCCCGCTCCAATATACAGTCTACCTTTTCATTAAACTGCTTTGTTACTACCTCAAGGCATCTCGCACAGGTTATATTGAGCTTGAATGAGACATCTCCCTTTATTCTTACCCTCGTCTTTAATTTTGTGAGGACAAATCTACACAAAGCCGTTTCTTCAAGTTCACTTATATCAAGTTCGTCTTTTAAAAGGGAAAACTCCAGCTTATCCCCGTTTTTGATTTCATTGATATTTATGAACATACTTCACCTGTTCTGGTATAGTTATAATGTGTGGAAACATCCTTTTAAACTCCGTATTTTTTATTCTCCCGGTTATATCATCCACGAACTTCTCATCAAAACCTCCGTCCAGGAGTTTTTTTCTGGAGTATTTTAATTCTATAATATGATAAAGCAAATTATCTATCTCATTGTATTCGTATCCCAGTTCTCCCTCATCTGTTTGCCCCTTCCATAGACCTGCGGTTGGGACCTTTTTTATGATTTTATCAGGCACTCCTATACAGGAAGCCAGTTGCCTCACTTCTGTTTTATAAAGGTCTCCTATCGGGTTTATTGCGCAAGCACCGTCCCCGAACAATGTAAAATATCCAAGGTTATATTCTGTTTTATTTCCTGTTCCAATAACAAGTGCATTTTCGAGCGCTGATATGTCATATAGTATGCTCATACGCTCTCTTGCCATCTTATTACCTCTTCTCTTTTTATCTGCATCCGGGAAATTTTTAAAATAGTCATCTACCATAAGTTGTATATCTATCCTGTAGCTCTTTATCCCAAGATGCCTTATGATTGCAACAGCATCCTTCAGTTCCTCTTCACCCATACCATTGTATGGCAAAATGATACCCAATGTATTCTCTCTTCCCACTGACAGCGAGAGAAGTGTTACCGCCACAGCTGAATCAAGTCCTCCTGACACACCCACGACCCCTTTTTTAAACCCTCTCTTCTTTATCTCGCTAGCGAGGGATTGTACGAGATATTCTTTTGTTCTCTCAACATCGAATTGACGCATAAAGACCTCTTTGTTAATTATATCAATAAGCCCTGATCATTACCAGGAGCCTTTTGTGCTATTGTTTGATAATGTAGGCATATGACATAGATTCTGTGTTGTAGTCAAACCCTACATTGCCGTATTTATCTATTCCTATTACGCCAAAGTATGTATTCTGTTTACGCCCTTCCTCTATTAACTGCCTTATTGCCTCATCTGGTTTCCTCTTCTTCATAAGTTCTGTGGTTCTCCATGCCACACCGAGTTTTATAATGCCCTCTCCATAACCGGTCACAGATACACCGCCCCATTTCGAGGCAAATGTTCCCGCTCCTATTATTGCAGAGTCCCCAACTCTTCCGGGTAGTTTACCAAGTATGCCTCCGGTTGATGTGGCAACTGCAATCTCGCTGTTTCTGTCGACTGCGCAGGCACCTACTGTACCTGGTTCATATAAAGGTAAAAGTTTCCTAATCTTCTTTAAATGCATGGACTCTCCCTTTTCTTTTAATACTTGTAGTCTCTTTTCCATCTCAGGGGTTATTGGATTGCAAGTTTCGAAATCAAATAGTCTTGCAAATCTACCTGCTTCCTCTCCTACTAACAAAATGTGGTCTGTCTCTTCCATAACCTTTCTTGCTATATCAACAGGATGCCTGACATTTTTTATTGCGCCAACAGCACCAAATCCACCACTTCCGAGCATAACAGACGCATCCATCTCAACTTCTCCCAGGAGGTTAAGGGCTGAACCTATTCCGGCATTAAATGTGGGATCATCCTCCATAATTTTAACTGCAGTAATCACGGCATCAAGAGCATTTCCTCCTTCTTTCAGGACTTTATAGCCCTCTTGTGCTGCAAGTTTTGTGCCCTTCTGGTGTGCCTCCTCATTTCTGATTTTTCCGGCACCACCATGAACTATTATACCCACCATAAAGTGAAATCAAAAATTAGGGAATGTCCCAAAGTGTTGTGATACTACCGAGACTATTATTTCAATTGAAAGGGTTATCAGTAATCTGGTAGCCG
>DAOUSS010000038.1 GCA_030627085.1 Candidatus Stahliibacteriota bacterium
CCTTTCTCCCCTCTGTGACCTCTCTATATAACCAATCTTTTTATCCCATCTTTTTAATATTGCTATGCAAATATAAACCACAGAGGGCACAGAGAGATAATATTTATTTATTCTCTGTGTGCTCAAATTCTCTATCAGCGTTTTTCTTCCTTGTAGCTCACCTCTGGCAAACTTTGGGTCCAATAGGAGAGAGCACAGAGGTCTTCTTTTTTTTCTTAATTTTCTACATCAAAGATACTCTGTGTCCTCTGTGGTTATTTTTCCTTCAAAGGAAATTCTTTTGGAGAGCACAGAGAATTAAATTTACTCCCTGCCCCGTTAGATAGTAAACATCTAACGGGGTGAATGACCTCTGTGGTTTTTCATATCCTTTCATACTTTTTTTCACAGTACCAAAATGCAAAAATCAAGTCTAAAAAGTCAATCTGTATCCTTGTCAAGCTCTTTTAATTTATTCTTCCTACCTTTTATAGATATTATACCCGCTACTAAAAACACTATAAGAATTATCACCCATAAGAAAGCATTAGAAGACAGAAAGTAAGTCCAATTATATGTTTTCGTAACCCATTCCTTCCATTCCCTCGCGAACTCCTTGTGGGTTACACCAAGTGCAGAGAACATAGCTTCATCAAAATCCTCTTCTTTTAAATTCTTCAGAATGTCCCTCAATGCCTCTCTATCAAAGTTTTTTATAATATATGAAATAGCAGAGAAACTCTCAGTATAAGCAATCTCAGCTCTTTTCTTATCCGATGGAAATCCATATTCTATAGAAGACAGCGGTATAAGCGAATTTGTGAAGTTTGCAATTGCAAGAACTTTCTCTCTACCGAATCTCCATTCTTGTGAGCAGTACATCGCAATTCCTTCATTAAACCATCTGGGTATTCTCTTTCCATCCACAGCTTCACCAAGAACAATATGGGCAAGTTCGTGTTTCGTTATGCTTTTTACATCTATATCCTTTTTTATAACCCTCGGAGAACATAAAATTATGAGGCTATTTTCTGCATCAGCAAAGCCAACCCCCCAATCAGGAAAACCTGCCTTTGTTAGATTCTGAAACTCTTGTGCATCCGATACAAGTTTTATATGAATGTTTCTTTTATAGGTATGCCCAATGAAAGCAGAAATTTCGGGTAGTGCGTCTTGTGCAATCTCAAGTATCTCCATTGCGAGACCGCTATCTATTTCATCATACTTTATGTAGATGCCACCAGAGGTTTGAACTGCAAGAAATAAAATAGACAAAAATAGCATATTATTCTGTTGCCAGTGATCTGAAATATGCCCTTATCAGTCTTTCGTATTCCTTTGGATACTGCTTCCTTAGCGCCTCCAATATATCCTTTTGATTTATACCCCTTTTTGTCTCCAACACAAGATTATCAGGTGCTGCGATATCCAAAAATTCCTTACCAGGTTTTGAAATCCTGCGCACACTTTCCCTCTCTTTGTACATAGATTTTTGAGCGGTAAGGAGATATTTCAAAAGTCTTGTCTGTCTTTTTAAGATTTCCTCGCTTATGCCATATTTTTCAATATCCGATGCAAGAGATTCCATCTCATTTGCTATCCCTTCAAGGTCTCCGAGCACCCTGCCTTCTGATCCTTCGGCTATTTCCTTCAACGAACTGGCAAGTTCTGCCTGTTTTCTTGCAATCTCTGCCAGCTCAGACTCAATATTTTGTCCCCCGGCACCTATGGGGAAGAGAGTCTGTGCAAGTTGATTTAGTCCAATTTGTGTCTGCGCAATCTCTGCGAGACTTTGAAACAACTGGGCCAAAGATGACATTCCTGCAGTCATTCCTTTCATACCATCTTCAAGGGCAAACAGTTCAAAAGTTACATCGTTTAGAAACTCCATAGCATGTTTGCCTGATTGGATTGCCTCCTTCCTATCACCGTGTCTTGCCTGCTCACTTGCCTTTTTTGTCTCTTTTAGAGCAGCTTCAAGTAATACAGTTGTTCCTTCTCCTTTATCGCCCAGGATGGATGAGAGAAAAGATGACAGGTCGTCCCTAAAAGCCGAAATTCCCTCAGATAGTGCGTTCTCTCTTTCGGCGAATTCCAGCGCATTTGTCTCTTTTAAAATGTTCTCTTGTTCAAAGGAAAGTGCGATACTTGCCAGTTGTTTCTTTCTTAAATTCCTTTTTATCTCTTCTGAAAATCCGCCCATCATCATATTTTGAAGAGACCGCAAATTCTGAGAAAGTGTAGAAAGATCATTTGAAATTTTATCCATAAGGGAAGACGAAAATTCTCCCATCTGCATACTCATTCTGACATCCTCCATAGAGTTTGTGATGTTGTCTGCGTTCTTTGCCTCTTTAAACAACTCAGTACTTATCTCCTCTATCTTCTCAGAGAGTTTCTTCAAAGATTGTGTCAAGTTCTGCATCTCTTCTTTCAGCAGGTTCTCATCAGATGCAAGTTCTTCAGGGCTTATGCCCTCCTCAATTGCATCTCTCAGGTCATCCTGCCTCTGCTTTATCTCTTCGAGTTTATCCACTATATTCTGCAGTTCCTGCCCATTTTTAAGCCTTTGCAGAAAGTCAATGGTATATTCAAGCCTTCTTTTGAATTCACGCTCTGTAATATTGAAATTTTTTAATGCCTCCATCAAGAGTTCAGGATTCTTTTGTAGTGTTTCCTGCAGTTTCTCTCTTGCTCTCTTTACATCTTCTGTTTCAAGCTCCCTCATCAGTTCTTCTATCATTCTCATCTTCTCAAGTGCTTCTTCATCCAGAAATATTGTGTTTTCCATCTTACTGATAAGTTCCTCTGTCTTTCTTGCTACCTCAGCAAGCTTCTCCTCAAGTTCTGCGTGCTCCAATAGAAGGTTTTCAATTGTTTCCCTGTCTCTTGCAGATATTGCGTCTTTTTTTGTGAGTACCTCAATTCTCTTTTGCAGATTATCAAGTCTTTCAAGAACTAATTCCATACTACTTGATACCTCCTCGGTCTTTGAAGTGATCTCTTTATATAACTCATCGAGAAGTGGAAAGCGTATTCTGTATAATGGAGTGCTGGCAGCCTTCGGTCCTTTAAATGTATCATTGTCATATACGGTAAGATAATAAAAAAGAGTATCACCTGGCAGTATTATAACATCAGAAAAATCCCAATGAAAATCTACAAAAGAATCAACAGGTGGTGGAGTAAACTCTGCTATTTTCTTGTTTAGGGTATCCTCTCTGAATAAGGTCGTCAAAAGCACCTTTTTTACGCCAAAGTCATCGGTAAATTTGTATCTTATTTCAATCTCCATCTCTTTTGGTATATCAATGAACTGCGGAGGAGAGAGTATGTCTATTCTTGGGTGGTCATCAGGGTATGCATTGATTACTATTTCCTCGTCTTTTGATAGAAGTCCTGATATGCCGCCAAGCATAACATCCAAAGTGTCAGAATTTGTGATTATCAGATTGGTTTCAAAAAAAATTTCCTCAGGAATAACAGATATTGAATCTCTGTTTTTATTAATAAGGATAACCTTTTCAAGGGGAACATTGGACTCTCCCCTGAATCTCACAGATGTGCCTGTCAAACCATATATATCACCTCTATTCTGGATATATGGAGGAAGTCCTGTATAGGAAGGATATGTATACTCATATATCCAGTTTTTAAGTATCGGAGGAATTAAAACTTCTATCATTTTTTCTTCTGTCTTCACATCAGAAAGAAATGCATACACTCGTACAGACTCCCGCAAATGCTCAATTCGGTAGTGAAACATATTTGAATTTTTTGGTTTTGAAATTCTTTTTATCGTTGAATTATTCATTACAAGCCAGACCACCCTCGGAGTTATTTGCTCCGGTATTATATAGATATCCGAATATCCACCAATCTCTGTCCTATTCGGGTTAACAAGGATACCGAGTGCAAAACAAGGAGTTACAGGATGTATAAAGCGAAGGAGTGTATGTCTGTCTATTCCAAATGTAATAAACAAAGCAAGAACCAGAAAAGAAGATATACCAATGTAAAATCTCTTTATAAACAGCTGGGATAAATTGACACTTTTAAGGATCTTCAAAGTATCCTCTTCTGTTTTTTTAAGTAGTTCCAGTGAGTATCCTAAATACTCCTTTGAACTGTCGTAATCTATAACCGTTGCAAGTCTTCCTTGTAGTTCGGAATGAAGTTTTTCCAGTTTCCATGCGATTTCTGATTTTCCGGGGATTCTTGCAATATTCCAGACAAAAAAAACAACGGAACCTGAAGTGATTATTATTATCCACATAACTCGTATGAACCCGGGGAGAATAAAGAGCTTGTCAAGTATAGCAAATATAGAGAATCCCAGAAGAGGAAGTATGAGATTTTCAAGTAGTGATACCAAAAAGATATTTCTTCTCAATCTTAATACTATTTTTTCTGGACTGTGCATACAGAAACAATTATGCAGACAAAAAGGGGAACCTCGAGGGTTGGTAAATAATCAAAATATTTCAACTAAATCTATAAGTTGGCATATCTCCCCATAAGTCTTCGAGGCCGTAATAGTTTCTTTCCTCAGGCAGGAATATATGAACTACAACATCAATATAATCCATAAGTATCCAGTGCCCATATAGATAACCCTCTATGTGGGACGTCCTTATTCCCTTCTTCTTTAACTTTTGTTTAATTTCATCTATAAGCGCTCGAGAATGGGTTTCAGAGGTCGCAGTAGCAATAACAAAATACGAGATATAAGGGGATAACACGCGCCGGACGTCTATGAGCAGAATATCTTCTGCCTTCTTTTCAGAAAGAATTTTTATTATGTGTTTTGATAAATTCTTAGGTCTCACTGTTTAGACTTATAGTCTTCTCCTAAAATCACTGTTACTTCAATAATGTGTGCAGGGTCAGCTTCGTATGCCATTTCACCCACTCGAAGTAGATAACGAATGCGTCTTGCTTTTCTCAAATTTCTGCTACTTCTATCAAGGATTACGGTATTTTTGTGCGGGGATGTGGCATCTCCTATTTGAAGTATATCGCAGCCATTTTCCCGTAAGAAATTAGCTGTCCTGCTTGCAAGACCATCAATGGATGTACCATTTAAAACCACCACCCTTATCTTCCGGGGTTCTCTTGCTATCAGTTCCTCTCGTATTTTGTCTATGGAAGAGATAAGTAATAAGATGGATAACACCCCGATTATTATAATTATGACCGAAACAATTTTTTTCATATTTATCTTTTAACTAACGCCACAAACCTAAGACAAAAGACCAATGACCATGAAATAGTCATTAAGTAATTAAGTTATTTAGTCATTGTATTCCGCCAATTAAAATCTCTATCTGTCACCTTTTACATTCAACATCACACATTTCATATTTAACATTCAACATTTCACCCTCTCACCTCAGTAAATGGTTTTATAACCGTTCCGGGAGGTATATTGGAATTGTCAATAACAACATTCGGGCCTATTGTACATGCTTCTCCAATAGTAGTTTTTCCGTATATCGCCGTAAAAGGGTAAATTATAGTATCATTACCTATTTTGACATCATAATCAATTACAACAGGTGGAGAGACAGTTACACCTTTCAGTTGATGACTCTTTATAATTCTCTCCTGCATAATTCCATTCACATACGAAAGTGTAGAACGATCATTTACTCCAATAACTTCTGAACGATTCTCGACAATAAATGTTCCTATTTTATATCCCTTACTTCTCATATTACCAATTACATCTGTAAGGTAATATTCTCCCTGAGCATTGTCAGGATTCAGATCTTTAAGAGATTCAAATACTGCGGACGTTTCGAACATATATATGCCTGTATTAACTTCTTTTATCTCTTTTTCCTTCAAAGTGGCGTCTCTTTCCTCCACGATTTTTACGACTTTATCTCCATCTTTTACTATCCTGCCGTACGACACAGGGTTTTCAAGAAGCATTGTAAGAATTGTACAGGATTTTTTTCTATGTGCTTCGCCCAAAGAAAGGAGAGTAGAGGAAGTAATGAGTGGAACATCTCCAGGTAGTACAAGGATATTTTGTTCTCCACCAACTGGAGCCTCTGCAGAAAGCAATGCATCACCCGTGCCTTTTGGTGCCTTTTGGATAGCAAATTCCACACCGTCAATAGCGTGTCTTTTACCTTTCTGCACAACCATAACAACTCTGTGTGGGTTAAGCTCCTTAACTGCATCAACTATATACGATACCATAGGTCTTCCACATATCAAGTGAAAAACCTTCGGGATTTTAGAATGAAACCTCTTCCCTACTCCTGCGGCAAGTATGACTACTGAAAATCCAGTCATAGAACATCCCAATGGTTCAGATTTCAGATTATAGATTTAAGATTGCAGGTTAAGGACACAGACTACTGATTACCGATAACCAATAACTGATAACCAATATACGTCTCTCGGTGTGGTTAATATTATTTTTTTGCTTTCACTTCATTTCCTTCACCCATTATAAGTATTGTGGGCTTATGTGCTTCTATCTTATCTGAATCTGTAATACAATAGGACATAATAAGTAATGGATCCCCTATTTCCCCTTTTCTCGCCGCTCCCCCGTTTAAAGCACACACCCGACTCCCGGGCTTCCCGGCTATGGTATAGGTTTCAAACCTTTCGCCCGTATTAAGATTTACCACCTGAACCATTTCTCCTTCGTGTATATTAGAGAGATCCAATACCTCTTTATCAATCTCTATTGAACCTTCGTAATTTATATTTTTATTAGTAACAAGCATCCTGTGAATTTTAGAGTTTAATATTATTTTCTGCATCATACCCCCAAAGTTAAAATCAAAAGATTCACCCCATTGGTCGTTATTTCTTTTTCAAAAGCAGAATCTCTTCTACAAGTGTATCCAGAAGCTTATCTTCCTTTACTGTTTTCAAAACCTTGCCTGTTTTAAATATTACTCCCTTTCCCTTACCACCCGTAATCCCAAAATCTGCATCCCGTGCCTCACCGGGGCCATTAACAATGCACCCCATAACCGCAATTTTAATAGGCACCTGGTAATCAGCAACCGTCAATCGCTCTAACCTCTTTTTAAGGTTCTTTGTTAGATTCTCCACATCAATACTACATCTTCCACACACAGGACAAGATATTATCTCAAAATTTCTCTTTCTCAATCCGAGCGCAAACAGTATTTCCATTCCAACTCTTACCTCTTCCACAGATGATGCGGTAAGCGAAACTCTTATTGTATCTCCTATGCCGTTTACAAGCAAAGAACCGATACCTATTGCAGATTTTACAGTGCCATTGAAGGTAAGACCTGCCTCTGTAACACCAAGATGGAGGGGATATGAAAACCTTTCGTGTATTCTTTTATATGTTTCGATCGTGAATAAGGTGTTTGACGATTTTGCAGATATTACTATATCTGTGAAATCCATATCCTCAAGTATTTCTACATTCCTTCTAACACTTTCCGTAAGTGCCTTGGGTGTCTGTCCATATCTTTTTTCTATATCCCTCTCTATAGAACCTGAATTTACCCCTATCCTTATGGGAATATTATGCTCTTTTGCAAGTTTCACGACCGCCTTCAGTCTCTCTCTTCCACCTATATTCCCGGGATTTATCCTTATCTTGTCTATGCCCTGTTCTATCGCATCAAGTGCTATCCTATAATCAAAGTGTACATCGGCCACAAGGGGCAGGCTTGTCTCCTTCTTTATCTTCTTTATATACTTCACCGACTCTTTTGTAGGAAGGGCAATCCTCACAATATCACATCCTTCTCTTTCAAGCTTTCGTATCTCATCTACGACCCTTCCTATGTCCTCTGTAGGAGACTTTACCATAGATTGAATGGATACAGGAGCACTACCACCAATCTTTACACCTCCAACATTTACTTGTTTTGTTTGCTGCATTTTAGACATAAGACCGAAGAGAAATCATTTCAAAATTGTTCTCGGGAAATTACTGCTCCTAACCCTGTAAGTTTCTCTTCAAGTTTTTCGTATCCTCTATCGATATGATAAACACGAAGTACCTCTGTCCTTCCTTCAGCGACTAAACCAGCAAGAACCAGTGCTGCTCCACATCTTATATCAGATGCCATAACCTCTGCACCATCAAGTTTTTTAACGCCCTTTATAACTACCATTCCTTTATCTATATTTATCTCTGCTCCCATCCTCTGGAGTTCAGATATATGATTAAATCTGTCCTCGTACATCGTCTCTTTCACGAGGCTTGTCCCATTTGCAAGGCAGAGCAAAGAACATATCTGTGGCTGGAGGTCTGTCGGAAATCCTGGATAGGGAGATGTCCGTATTTCACAAGAATGAAGTCTTCTATTACCTCTTACATATAAACCAGAAGCATCTTTGTTTATCTTGACACCCATTTCCTCAAGTTTTAATATCTCAGCTGTGGAATGTTCCGCTATTGCACCTCGTAAAAATACATCTCCAGATGTTATTGCTGAAGCAATCATAAAGGTCCCTGCTTCAAGATAGTCTGGTATAATCTCATAGGTCGTAGGATGGAGTTTCTTTACACCTTTGACATAAAAGATCCCATCAGCTTCTTTAATCCTTGCACCCATAGAATTCAAGAAGTTCACCAAGTCAATTATATGTGGCTCCGTAGCAGCATTGATGATTTTTGTTTCCCCTTTGGCAAGAACAGATATCATAAGCAGATTCTCGGTTGCGGTAACAGAGCGCTCTGACAAATTAATCTCTTCTCCTTCCGGTCTTCCTTTTGCAACTATGTATCCATGACTTTCTGTGATTTTTACCCCAAATGTCCTGAAGCCATTCAAATGTTCGTCTATTGGTCTTGGTCCTATCGCACATCCTCCCGGTCTTGCAACCTTTGCTTCTCCATAACGAGCAATAAGCGGTCCTGTAACAAGAAACGACGCCCTCATCTTACGAACAAGTTCGTACGGTGCCTCTGGGTTGTTTACATTGCTGGTATCAATTAATAGTTTATTTTTCTCCCGGGATATCCTTGCTCCCATATACTTCATAACGGAGAGCATCGTATCTACATCTTTAAGATATGGAACATTATGAATAACAGACGCGCCCTCTGCGAGAAGTGTTGCAGCAATTATAGGGAGCGTGGCATTTTTTGAACCGGAAATATTTACTTCACCCTTGAGGGAATATCCACCCTCTATGATGAATTTGTGCATAAGCAGTTAATAAAAGATTACAGATTTTAGATTGTAGTCAAGACGTCATTGCGTCTTAACGTCGTTGTGTCAATAGCCTAATTACCTAATAGCCCAATTACCTGATAGCCTACTTACCCAATGATCCACTAAATATACATCCACAGTAGCTCTGTCTGTATAGGTTATATTCTTTTGATAGTTCAACACTTCTTTTAAATCCGTTTTTCTTTTTAAAATCACACGGGAGAAATAGGAGTTTGTGTCTTTGCGCAATCTTCTCTCCAATTAGTTTTATCCTTTTAAAGCACTTGTGTGGGCTGACCGAAAGTGTAGTTGTAAACTGCTTAATACCAAGTTTTTTTGCAAGGACAGCAGTCTCTTCTAATCGTAATTCATAACAGATCTCACACCTTTTCCCTCTCTCTGGTTCATCTTCCAACCCTTTTATCTTTTCAAACCATCTCGATAATTCATATTCACCCGTGTGTAATTCAAATTCCATTACCTCTGATAATTTTGCTACCTCTTTGCATCTTTTATTGTATTCAGCGGGGAGTTGTATGTTTGGATTGTAGAAATATCCTATAATATCATATCCATCCTTGCGTAATCTTTCCACACAGATAGTCGCACAGGCTGCACAACATATATGAAGAAGAGTCATCTCCAATCAAAGTATAACATAAAACAGTGCAAAAGTCAAGCAAAAAACTCACCACAGAGAACACAGAGAACTTTTATTTAAAAATAGCAAAACCTCTGTGCTCTCCTTCAAACTCAAGATCTATTCAATCTCAATTATTCGAAACAAATAAAAATAGTTCAACCATTTGAGCACACAGAGAATAAATAAATATTGTTTCTCCGTGTCCTCTGTGGTATAGTTTCCTATGCAATCAAG
>DAOUSS010000264.1 GCA_030627085.1 Candidatus Stahliibacteriota bacterium
TGCGTGGAGTTAATCCGTAAGGATTTGGAATTCACCCGTAAGGGTTTTATATAAAAGGCTGACGCCTTAATTCCAAAGGCTGACGCCTTAATTCCAGTCCTTGAGCGGAGTTAATCCGTGGAGTTAATCCGTCAGGATTTTATATAAAAGGCAAAAAATTTATGGTTGGAAAAGCTCATAAATTCCATTCGATCTATTTTTTTCTGCTTTTTGGTGCAGTTTTGTGTCTTTCTGGATGTTCAACTAAATTTTTTAAAAAGGGAGCACAATATATGCCCAATGAAGATGTCACCCGTACGACATTGTCTGCCCCGATGTCGTGGTTGTATGAACCATCTACACGATGGGAGAGAGATTTTAGTGGCTCACGACGCGATAATCTCATCCCTGTACCCAAAGCTGATCTCGAAAAAGAGGGTATCGGGATAAAAACCCGGGTATACGATCTCTTCAATAGATGGAAATTAAATGATGACATTACTGGGAACCGTGGCACCTATTATGCAGATATAACAGGTGAATGTAAAGGAATGATTGAGATTGATTTTGCCTTAACACCAGAAGAATGGCAATCTCCAGATAACCGGGTAAAATACTACAGAGCTGTGGACAAGCTTATTGACAAGATTGGCAACACGCTTCTGGCAGATTTTGGAGATAAATTAGAGGGGCAGGAAAAAGAATTCTTTCTACGTGCCCTTCAAACCCTTGCGTGGCAGGAAAGTAAATGGCAGCATTACCTACGTTATAAGGATTGGTTTTTTGTCATCCTCAGCGGTGGCTCTCATAATAAACTGAATGACTGGGGCATCACACAATTAGCCCGTTCTTCCTTTGACCCTGATATCTTACTAAACAAAAACTTCTTCAATAGCAAAGGCTATTGTTCAATCTCCAGCAGTTTATATTACGGATTTATGGAATATTATTTTTGTTACCTGGAGGCGAGAGAGAACCCCAACAATGGCCCCGGTTTATTTAATAAAGTTGTGGGTGCCTACAACCGTTACTGTTCTGGTTACAGCTCCAGCTACTGCGAGCTGGCAAAAGACGATAAAGCTTACCGAAACTATCAAATTCGGGCAATGGGAGGATTTAAGGACAATTTTGTCTTAAAACCGTGGGAAAAGCTAATGAGTTTGAAAAATGAGGAGTAATCTCAGAATATGCGTTGATTTTTGTGGGTATTGTAGGGCAAGGCTTCAGCCTTGCATAGAGATACACCTTTTTCGCAAACCTAAAGGTTTGCCCTACGGAGTTCGCTACGATCATAATTTAGGGTAATTTCATCTATGCAATTAGCTGGTATTGACATTGTAGTACTAACACTCTATTTCTGTTTGATAGTTTTTATCGGCTATTGGACAGGCAGACGCGAGCAAGATACCGAAGATTTCTTCCTTGGTGGGAGAAGAATGCCCTGGGGAGCTGTCTGTCTTTCAACTATGGCAACCGAGATGAGTGTTCTGACCTTTATAGGTGTACCAGCTGATGCATTCAGAACTGACTATGTTTACCTTCAATTTGCGTTTGGCTCTCTTATTGGTAGAATACTCATAGCGCTTCTTTTTATACCAGCCTTCTACAAGGGAAAAGTAACTACTATCTATCAGTATTTATTCCAGAGATTTGGTGAGAGCACACGAGGTTCTGCAACAATATTCTTCTTCGTAACAAGATTATTAGGTAGCGGTGTAAGATTGCTTGCTGCATCAATGGTTGTATCCGTAGCTACGGGCTGGTCGTTGGTTATCTCAATAATTTTGATGGCTTTTATCGCTATGATTTATGCAACTGTGGGTGGCATAAAAGCTGTTATATGGACAGATGTTATGCAATTCATTGTGATGATGGGTGGTGCCCTTTTAACAGTAGGATTCCTTCTTTATAAGATTCCGGGTGGCTGGCATGGTGTAACTGCAATGGCTGGTCCAATCGGTAAAATGAGAGTGTTTGATCTTCACGCAGCTATCAGTAATCCAATGTGGCTTTTAGTTGGAATTGTTAATGGTTGTTTCCAGACATTTGCTGCACTTGGCACTGACCACGATTTGGCCCAAAGGATGCTAACTTGTAAGAACACAAGAGATAGTCAGAAATCCATCGTCCTCACAGGTGTGCTGGATTTTCCCATAATCATAACTTTTCTTGTTATTGGAACATTGCTCTGGGTCTTCTACCAACACTTTCCAGCCGCTGCTTTACCCACAAATACTGACCATATTTTCCCATATTTTATAACTACTCAGCTACCTATAGGGATTCGCGGTCTCCTCATAGCGGGAGCTCTTGCAGCAGCTATGTCGAGTCTTGATTCGGCACTCGTTGCACTGTCATCGAGTGCAGTAGTAGATATCTACCAACCTCATTTCAAAAAACATGCAACTGAAAAGCACTATTTATTGGTTTCAAGGCTTTTTGTGGTAGTTTTTTGTCTTGCACTTATAGGTATAGCAATTGTATGTCGTGATATTAAGCAAA
>DAOUSS010000119.1 GCA_030627085.1 Candidatus Stahliibacteriota bacterium
GTGTATCTCGCCAGTTGATTTCTTATCTTTAATTAGTATTAGGTTACCATTACATATTCCACATCCGCTGCATCCAGTAACTCTGCAGTCTCTTCTTGTTTCGCCTTTCCTTGCCAGTTCTCTCTCCTTAAGTAACCACTCTCTCTGCACACCAGTATCCACTATCTCCCATGGCAGGGATTTTTCAACATCCCTCTCCTTTAGATACTCGTCAGGATCAATTCCTTCTTTATTGAACGCCTCCATCCATCTGTCAAAATAAAATAGTTCACTCCACTCGTCAAATCTTGCGCCAAGTCTGTATGCTCGCTCTATAACATTTGAAAGTTTCTCATCTCCCCTTGCAAAAACTCCCTCAAGAAGGCACCCCTTGGGATCTCTATAAGCTACCCTTACCTTTTTAATATTATTCTTCAAAAATGAGATTTTCTCTGAGAGTTCTCCTATATTGTTTTGTCTTTCCCACTGAAACGGTGTATGCGGTCTGGGAACAAAAGGTGATATTGAAACCTTAACTGGAGTATTTCTCTTGATGGTGTCCACAAGTTTTACTATTCCCCTTATGTCTTCATCAGTCTCTTGTGGCAGTCCAATTATGAAATAGAGTTTTGCATGTGTAAATCCAAATGATCTGAATCTTCTGGTAGATGCTATCATCCCATCCTCATCAATATCCTTGTTTATAATCCTTCGTAGCCTCTCTGTCCCTGCCTCTGGAGCAAGAGTTACACTCCCCCCGCCAATGAGACTTGCAATCTCGTCATTAAGGGCATCTCCTCGAAGTGATGGTAAGGATGGAAATATGTTTTTCCCTCGCAGATTACTTATTATCTCCTCAATCTCTGAATGATCAAGCACTGATAGTGATAGAAGGGTAAGATCATCATACCCTGTTTTCAAAAGTCCCTGCTGGGCTACCTCCACTACAGTTTTAGTATCTCTTTCCCTGTAAGGACGATAGATTATGCCTGCCTGACAGAACCTGCATCCACGTGTGCAGCCTCTTGCAATCTCAACAACCAGTCTGTTATGAATTATGTCTATAAACGGCACAATGGGCGGGTCCGGAATTGCATCAGAAGAAAGGGTATTTGTGAAGACTTTCTTGATTGGAGATTGAATATTCTTAATGTTTCTGGTAGATAGAACTCCTGGCAGTTTTCCCATTTCGGTGAGTTTCTTATCTCGTGTAAGAGATTTATCCCGGATAATGGGCATTATCTCTGGCACAAGGACTTCCCCCTCGCCAATAAGAAGTGCATCAAAAAATGGAAAGACGGGTAGTGGATTGAAGACACAGGTGCCTCCTGCAACAACTATTGGGTCGTTTTCTTTTCTTTCTTGACTTCGGAGTGGAATACCTGCCAGATCAAGAATACAGAGTACATTTGTGTAATTTAACTCATACTGCAGGGAAAATGCCAGAAGGTCAAAATCTTTAAGAGAAGTACGGGATTCAAGTGAAAATAGAGGGATTTTATTTCTTCTTAATTTTTCTTCCATATCTACCCAGGGAGAAAATACCCTTTCAACCCTTATTCCTTCTTTACAGAATAAATGGTAGAGTATTCTCACCCCAAGTGATGACATCCCTATCTCATATACATCGGGAAACGCAATCACAACCGATGTATCAGTAGAGGGGAACGGCTGTTTGCCCCTACACCCAATTTCGTTGTTTATATATCTCCCAGGCTTACGCACAAGAGGAAGTATGGAATCAAGATTGCACATTACAATAACTTGGCGGAATCCGTGATGGTCAGCTCTTCTGCAGTATTTTTTCTGCTACTATCTTCCCGGAAAGGAGCATGCCACCAAATATGGGACCCATTCTGGGGCCACCGAACACTGCATTGGCTGCCATCCCACAAGCCCATACATTCGGAAAAAATTCTTTTGTATTTTCTATAATAACTTTTTCTCCTTTATCCGCATACATTGCGCCCTCACCAATTATCTTTCCAGTCCTTGTGAATAACTTTTTACCCTTCTTTTCAATTAGATGTGCAATCTCGCAGGGATGCCCTGTAGCATCTATTATGTGATCTGCCCTCAAGGCAAGAGGGTCTACATGGAGACCAATATCAAGTGCTGATGTCCAGTTTATAACAAGACCCTTTGCGATATTATCTTCTATGATTGTATCCTCTACCAAGATAGCATTGAGTATCGTAACTCCAGCTTTAACTGTATTTAATGCTAATGCGCTTACCGTTTCTATAGAATCTGCCGTATAATAACCATTTTCAAATTTTTTGCTTTTTACACCAAACTCATCAAGAATTTTTTTGCCCTCTTCTTGAACAACTATTTCGTTCATCATCATCCCGCCACCCCACATACCACCACCTATAGAGAGTTTACGTTCGAACAATACGACCTTAAGATCGGGTTTCTTTTTTTTGAGATAATAGCCTGCTGTGAGACCTGAAGGTCCTCCGCCGGCGATTGCCACATCGCTTTTTAGAATATTTACGAATTTTTCTTTATAGGTTTCTATGATTGCTCTTGATATAATGGTTTCATCAAGCATAATTTCCTCCCCTTATACAATACTCATCAGGTAATTGTGTAATTGAGTTATTAAGTAATTAAGCAATTGTGAAACGAATAAAAGTGACGCAACAGTTGCATTAGTTATAGCCCACAAGGGTCTAAAGTTCTGCAAACGCGGGATCCCCTTAAAGCCTTGCGCTACATCTTTTGAACCATATTGAGAGTAGAATTATGTCATTTGGTCTTATTCCTGGTATTCTGCTTGCCTGTCCGAGTGTAAGAGGACGAACGCTGGACAGTTTATCCTTTGTCTCGTTTGAAAGTGAACGAACCATCCCATAGTCAAAATCCTCTGGTATTTTCCAACCTTCCAATTCACGATACCGCTTTATTTTTTCTTCTTCTTTTTTGATATAGCCATCGTACTTTGCAAGTATCTGAACTTCTTCGGCAACTCTCTCAGATATATTCCCAATAAATTGACGGATGGTTTCAATATTGACCTCTGGACGCTTGAGAATTGTGAAGAGGCTCAGCCCGGGCTCTGCATCTATGCCAAGCCCGACAATATCCTTTTCTCCCAGATATGTGCTCTTTAATCTCTCTATAACCTGATGGACAGTTTCTTTTTTTGCTTCCATAGCCTTATACGCCTTTTCTTCAACAAGATTAAAGCTTCTTCCGTATTCCATAAGCCTCCCGTCTGCATTATCCTGTCTAAGAAGAAGTCTATGTTCTGCTCGGGAGGTAAACATTCTGTAAGGCTCTTTCGTGCCTTTTGTAACAAGATCATCAATGAGAACACCTATATATGCACTGGAGCGAGGAAGTATAAATGGTGCTTTGTCTTTCAATTTCAGTACTGCGTTTATCCCAGCCATAATACCCTGTGCAGCTGCTTCTTCATATCCTGATGTCCCGTTTATCTGGCCTGCCAGAAATAGATTTTCCAAAAGTTTTGTCTCAAGGGTAGGATACAGCTGGGTTGGCAGGACAAAATCATATTCTATTGCATACCCAGGTTGTGTGATCTCTGCCTTGTCAAGTCCCGGTATGGTGTGGAGAAAATCAAGTTGTATTTCCTCCGGTAACGATGTAGAAACGCCACCAAGATAGAAGATGTCGCTTTCCAATCCATTAGGTTCTACAAATACATGATGTGATTTTTTGTCAGGAAATTTTACAAGTTTGTCTTCTATTGATGGGCAGTATCTTACTCCTGTTGCCTTTATCTTGCCCTTTATCCATGGTGACATCTCCAGATTTTCATATATGATCTTATGTGTTGCCTCTGTTGTGTGGGTTATGTAGCAAGATACCCGTGGTGGGTCAAATTTCTCTGTCCAATGAGAGAAATGCGCCGGATGCTCATCAGGTTTCTGAACAATCATGCCTTCTGTATCTACGGATTCTCTTTTTACCCTTGCAGAAGTGCCGGTTTTCAATCTACCAAGTGTAAATCCAAGTTTTTTGAGAGAATCCGAGAGCCCAGAAGCTGGTGGCTCACCATATCTACCAGCTGGGAATCTCTTTGTGCCAATATGTATTATTCCGGAGAGAAACGTTCCGGTGGTGAGAACAGTTGCCTTACTGAGGTATTCGTTTTTTTTGGTTCTTATTCCAATTACTCGTTTCCCCTCCGTTATAATATCTGTAACGAGCTCTTCAACGAGAGAGAGACCGGATTTTAATACCACATCCTTTATGCTCTCCATGTATCTTTTTTTGTCAACCTGCGCTCTCAGTGACCAAACCGCAGGTCCCTTGCTTTTATTGAGCATTTTAAAGTGTATACCACATCTGTCTGTAATCCACCCCTGAATTCCTCCAAGTGCATCTATTTCAAAAACCAGCTGACTCTTGCCGATTCCCCCAATTGCGGGGTTACACGGGAGTTCGCCTATTCTTTGGACGTTACTGGTAATGAGGAGGGTGTTACATCCCATGCGGCGTGCAGCAAATGCCGCCTCAATACCCGCATGTCCACCTCCAACAACAATCACATCATACATACTTATCGAAGTCATTAGCTCGTCAGGTCATTAAGTCATTGAGTCATTGGGTCATTGAGTTAATTACCTAATTACCTAATAACCCAATTACTATTTCTCATGTGGTATCACACAGATGAATTTGAGGGGTGAGTCGCCGACATTATAGAAACCGTGCTGTTTTCCAGGGTCAACAAATATTACATATCCTTCCTCAAATGGATACTCCTTGTCCTCAAACTTCAAGATACCTTTTCCCTCAAGGACATATACCTCGTGCTCAAATGGATGTGAATGGTAAGGTGTATATCCTCCCTTCTCAATTTCAAATATCCTCATTGCAAAATTTGGAGCACCGTCATCTTTAGCAATTGCCCATCTAACCTTTACCCCATTTGCTCCATCCATAGTTACATTTTCCAGCTCTACATCAGTATGCTGCAATACCTTCATAATTCCTCCCCTTTTGAATTTCGGACACAGATTAACGCAAATATGTTAAAGTTATTGAGTTATTAAGTTATTAAGAGATTGGCTGTCCAATGACCTAATTACCCAATGACCCAATTACCATTTACAGTTGACAATTGAAAATTGAAGATTGTTCACCACAAAGGCACAAAGACACTAAAAGCAGATTTCAGATTGTAGATTACAGATTGTAGTGTTGTAGAAGGAAAAAGGATAAAGGATAAAGTAATTAATTGCTCAATAACTTAATTACCCAATTACCCATTGACCATCTGTGTGTATCCGTGTTCACCCCGTGAAATAGATATTTCACAGGGTGAATCTGTGGTTAATTTCTTTAACA
>DAOUSS010000221.1 GCA_030627085.1 Candidatus Stahliibacteriota bacterium
ACGCAGATTTTCGCAGATTATTATGATATTACGATTTTTTAGTTCTTTTTTCTGCGATTATCAGACGCCTTCCTTTCAATCTCTAATTCAAACCCACAATTAAGAAAAAATTAGACACAGATCAACGCACATAATTTCAAAATACGAATTAAACATTGAAGAACTCAAAGTATTGAGTAGTTGCTTCTTCCCCCTCTAATATACAATGTTAAATTTTTTGTTGCTTTATTCTTTATAGTTAAACTCTTTGTCCTGTTTATCTGCGTCCATCTGCGTCCTATGTTATATCTCTACATTGCCCTTGTATATCCAGACCTTTACACCGACAACGCCAGAGATAGTTTTTGAGGGTATATAAGAATAATCAATATCTGCCCTGAGTGTTTGGAGTGGCACCCTGCCCTCTCTATACCATTCGTTCCTGGCAATCTCTGCCCCGCCGAGTCTCCCCTTGCACATTACCTTTATACCCAATGCACCCATACGTATAGCCTGCTGTACAGCCCGTTTCATAGCCCTCCTATGGGACACTCTCTCCTCTATTTGTCTTGCTATGTTCTGAGCAACAATTCTGGCATCTGTCTCAGGCACTTTTACCTCTTCTATATTTATATAAACATCCTTGCTCTTGGTTAAAAATGCAAGTTCATTTTTGAGCCTTTCGACCTCTACTCCTTTCCTGCCTATTATAATTCCAGGTCTTGCACTATATATTGTAATTGTGAGTTTTGCCTCAGTTCGTTCTATCTCTACATCTGATATTGCTGCACGTACGAATCTCTTCTCAATATATTTTCTGATGGTGGCATCTTCTGTAATATACTCCTTGAATTTATTCTTTGTTATCCATCGAGACTTCCAGTTTTTGGTTATACCCAATCTAAAACCATACGGATGTGTCTTTTGTCCCACCAATCCTCCTTATTATTAAAGCATGTATTATCAACACCGACTTGCCTGACGGCAGTCAGGGAGACACTGAAATCACACATTGGTTACAGGTAATCACTAATCGGTATATTTACGAATGCAGACTATATTATTATTCGAATAGCTAATGACCTGATCACCGATGACCAATCACTGATTACCTGATCTGCTGGTTTCTTTCCTACTGATACTCTGATCATCTGATACTCTTTTTTTCCGATCACCGATTACTGCTAACCTCATCGGTAATCACACACTTAAGATGGCTGAATCTCCTGTGTATTATATCTCTTCTTCCCCTTGCTCTCGGATTGAGTCTTTTTAATCTAAAACTCTGTTCTACAATAACAGATTTAATTATAGCATCTTTCTCGCTTATATCCTCCTCTTTTTTTACTTTTAAATTTGCATAAGCAGATTTAATAGCCTTTGCAACCAGATTTGTATGTGGAGAAGGAAGCTGTTGCATTGCAGCAAGTGCCTCTTCCACACTCATGCCACGGAGTGGAGACACAAGCCTCACAAGTTTTTTGGAGGAAATTCTCAGGTATTTCTGATAGGCAAAACTTTCCATTATGGCTTCCTCCTTGTCTCTTTGGCCTTCTTTCCACCATGCTGTCTAAAAACCTTACTGGGTGCAAATTCTGCTAATTTATGCCCCACCATATTCTCCGTTATATATACAGGGATAAACCTGTTTCCATTGTGAATCTGAATTGTATGCCCAACAAACTCGGGTGTAATTATAGACCTTCTTGCCCATGTCTTTATCGGTTTCTTGTCACCGCTTTTTATCTTCTTTAACAATTTTTCATCTATGTAAGGTCCTTTTTTAAGTGATCTTGCCATTACCCCCCCTAAACTTTGTTATCACTTTCTTCTTTGTAAGATAAACTTATTTGATGGTTTTTTCTTTTTTCTTGTTTTTTTACCCTTTGCTGGAACACCGGTGGGCGACCTTGGGATATGCCCTTTGCTCCTACCTTCTCCTCCGCCCATCGGATGGTCAACGGGGTTCATCGCAGAACCTCTTACCTTGGGTCTTCTACCCAGATGTCTTACTCTACCTGCCTTGCCGATGATAACGGCGCGGTTGTCAGGATTGGATACCTGACCAAGCGTAGCATAACAGTCAAGATGCACAAGTCTTACTTCTCCGGATGAAAGCTTTAGATGCGCATAAGCTCCTTCTTTTGCAAGGATTTTGGCTGATGTACCTGCTGCCCTTACGAGTTTGCCTCCTCTTCTTGGTTCAAGTTCTATATTGTGGATATCCATACCCGGTGGAATATGTTTCAACGGAAGTGCATTTCCGACTTTTACTGGCGCCTCCGGGCCTGATATGACCCTGTCCCCAACAGACAGTCCAACAGGACAGAGAATATATCTCTTCTCGCCGTCTATATAGGAAAGCCTTGCAATTCTTGCTCCTCTATTTGGGTCATACTCAATATGTGTTACCTTTGCTTCTATTCCGTGTTTATTCCTTTTGAAATCAATAATACGCAGAAACCTCTTTGCTCCGCCTCCTCTGTGTCTCACGGTTATCCTGCCCTTTGTATCCCTGCCTGCCTTTGACTTTAATGGACGAACAAGAGATTTCAAAGGTCTCTCTTTTGAGAGGACGGAGAAGTCCTCAAATGTCGTATGTCTCCTTGAAGGAGTTATCGGTCTTACTTTCTTTGCCATAATCTTAAAAAGCTCGGGAAATAGGGAGTTACATGCCCTCAAATACAGCTATTGTATCACCCTCTTTAAGTTTTACAATTGCTTTCTTCTTTTTCGCCTTTCTGCCTGTCCAACGACCAAGTCTTTTTGGCTTACCCATGAGATTGAATGTTCTCACCTTTAGAGGTCTCACCTTAAAGAGCTCCTCAATTGCTTTGCCTATCTCAATTTTGTTCGCATCAGGATGGACCCAGAAGGTGTAACTGTTGGTCTCTGCCTTGAGTTTCAATGCCTTCTCTGTGAGAAGGGGTGATATTATTATATTTCTTGCGTTCTTATCCAAGTCTCTCCTCCAGTGAAAGAAGCCCTTTTAAGGAAAATATTATTGTGTCTGCTGAGAGAACTGCCA
>DAOUSS010000051.1 GCA_030627085.1 Candidatus Stahliibacteriota bacterium
CAACAACGGATTGGAATTAAGGCGTAAGCCTTTTATATAAAACCCTTACGGGTGAATTCTAAAATCCTTACGGATTAACTCCAGATTAAAGAAAAAAATTAACAGGGACTTAAAGAGAAGTTTACAGCACGAATTCAATTCGTGCCTACAAATGTCAGGAGAAAACAATGGAAGAGAAGTTGAATAAAATATTAGATAAGATAAAGGAGACAGAAAAGGGAATTAAGAGGTTACAAAAGACCTTGAAAAAATTATCGCGTCTTGCCCAAAACTCCCTTCAGAACATCTATAAAATAGAACCCCTGATACAGAATCTCGAAACGGTGATAAATGTGACAGAATTTAATAAGACAGGATCTCTTGAGATGATAAAGACACTAAAAGATGATATTGAGAAATTGAAGGAGGATTTCCGATTTGATTTTTCAAAAAGACTTAACAAGGAACTGCAGAAGAACAGTATGAACCTTCATGGTAACCTGCCGATACTTTATTCTGGTCTTTACAGGATAGAGGTCGATTTTATCGCCAAAAAGGTTAATATAATGTTCGGACCGGAAAAAATCGGAGGTTGTGCACTTTCACCTGAGGAGATAGTAAACAAATTGCAGAAGATTGACGGAGAGCTCAAAAAGAACTCTATGCCAGAGAGAGAGTTCATTGATAAACTGTTTCAGGGTTGGAGAAGGGCATCACTTTTCTTACAAAAAGAGAGAGTACCCATTACCACTGTTTTGACTGAATTTGCTCTGCTTTTTCAAAAGAAGCAATTCTACGAAAACCCCACGAAAAGAAATTACAAAGAGTATCCACGACACCAATTTGCGTATGATATATACAGGTTGAGGGAGAAGGGTGTTAAAGAGGCACGTAGTAAAGAACTTCATCTTATAGCATCTACGTTTGATGCCACACGGAAGAGAATAGATTATATATGGATTCCTACAAACGAAAGAGGTGAGGGCGTAAATTACTCGTATATAACTTTCAGATAGAGCAGGGATTCTCTATTTCTCTTTTATTTGGTCTCTATGCTGAGTATAGTGATAGTTACATACAATAGCGAAGACAATATTGGCGAATGCCTCAAATCCATATATGAGAACACAAATTCTATACCTTACGAGATAATTCTTGTGGATAACCACTCTCAAGACAATACAGTGGGCGTGGTGAAAAGAGAATTCCCTGATGTGAGGGTAATCCGTAATTACGAGAATAAAAATTTCGCATATGCAACAAACCAAGCCATCAAACTGGCAAAAGGAATATTTATCATGCTGCTTAACCCGGATACGGTATTGAAAAATAATGCAATAGAAAAACTATACTCCTTTCTGAGCGAAAGACCTGATGTCGGAGCTGTCGCGCCCAAACTTCTAAATCCCGATGGCTCTGTCCAGCAATCCTGCAGAGAGTTACCAACGCCCTTTAACCTGTTTACAGAGATTACAGGCCTATCCTTAATCACGAGCAGAACATCCAGATGGAAACTTCCACAGTTTGATTATGAAAAAACACAGGAGGTTGACCAGCCAAGTGCTTCCGCCATTCTTGTAAAAGGGGACTTGATAAGGAAAATCGGGGGATTAGATGTAAAGTACCCATTGTATATAAATGACATTGAACTCTGCTACCAAATCAAGGAAAAGGGACTTAAGATATATTATTTAAAGGATGGGGAGATTTACCACACACGCGGAAGTTCAACAAGATTAGAAAAGTCGAAGTCCATACTCTACTGGCATTTTGGGATGATTAGATATCTGAAAGAACATTATCCCCGCCATCCTGTAATTCCTTTTTATACAATTATACTTTTGTGCGGGATGTTCTATAGGACTCTTCTCTGTAAAATTAAAGACTTATCTAATAAACAACCTTTAGGATTATATGCATATTAATTGGATTTCTATATCAATCTTTTTATTTATTGCCTGTGCAAGACAGGTGTTTGTGGATTATGGCAAGATAGAAAGATTGATTGAACTGAGGGAGTATAATGAGGCGATAGGTCGTTTGGCGGAGATCTCTCCGGATGATACACTCCTTGCAAGGCTTTACATACTCGCTGGCAGATACGACGAGGCGTTGTCCTGTGCACTGTCACCTTATCAGTCTGGCTGGATATATCAGAAACTCGGAATGTACGAGGATGCAATTCGCAGTTATATGGATGCTGATGATATCCTGTATGAAAATGCAATGTATAACTGCGGTATATGTGCGAGTGAGGCAGGAGATACAGCAGGTGCCATTGTCTATTTTAAGAAAGCAGGGGACTTTGCAGATGCGAAAAGGATGCTTGCTTTATCATATGAGGCAGAGAAGAATTACATAGGGGCATTGTCAATATGGAAGGAGTTGCGTGGTGCAGAAGCATTATATCATAGAGCAGAGATATATAATCTTGTGGAAAAATCCGGGGAATCTCTGTATCAAGAACTTCTGAAGAATTATCCAGAATCTTCTTATGCCCTGATGGCTCTTGACAAAGTTAGTGTTCCACAAGAGGTAATAGTAAATGTGCTGTATGAGAACAAAAAATATAGCGAAGCACTGAAATATGTCTCCAGAAAAGACCACAGGATGCGGGCACTCTGTTTTGAAGGTATGGGCAGATACACAGATGCTGCAGATGAATACAGAAGTACAAAGGACCACTTAAATACCGGAAAATGCCTGGAAAAAGCAGGGTTTCCTGCCAGGGCGTTAGAAGAATACCGCTCTTCAGAGAGCGATGAGGGATATTTCAGGGCAGGAGTCTTGTATGAGAAGATAGGAAGAAAAAGGGATGCAATAGACGCGTACAGTAAGGCGGGTTCGTCTTTCAAAAAGACGGCCAATCTTCGGAGCGGTCTTTTGTGCCTTGACGAAGGCAAAACAAATCTGTCAAAGAAATGCTTTGAGCGTACATTTCCTGTACCGGGCAATTACTGGCTTGCAAAGATTACAGGTCTGTCTTCATACAGGTCTTATGTTCTGAGTGAATCTCCCCTATCCTATTATGCTTATCTACTCGATGGAAAACTGAAGATTTCTAAAAGTAATCCGGAGGAATGGATAGCATCCTTTTGTGATACAGTCTATTCAATATCACACAAGGATAGCATAAGACTTTTGAAAGGTAAATTGCTTCTTGGATACAGTATAACAGAAGAGGCAAAACAAGAACTCTCCTTAATTAAAGAGGATAATTCCCTCTTCAGATACAGACTCGCTCTTCTGGCATATAACGGGGGACTGGATGTACTTGCTCTCTACTGGGCAAAAAAAATAATCGATAAGGGGTGTCCTCCCTTCCCTTACAAGATACTGACCATCGCATATCCATTGAGCTTTCTTCCAACAGTCATGGAGTATGCAGAAATGGATCCGTTCCTCTTTATGGCACTTGTCAGAGAGGAAAGTCATTTCTATCCGATAGCGGTCTCTCCATCCAATGCCATAGGTTTGACACAGGTAATTCCCTCAACAGGCAAAGGGATAGCAAGGGAACTTGGAATAAAACAGTTTGATCCCGAATCTCTTAAAGACCCTAATACAAGCATAAGATTTGGTATACATTATTTCAACTACTGTCTGAAGAGATTTAACGGAGTTGCAGAGTATGCTCTTGCTGCATATAATGGTGGACCTACAAGGGCTGGAAAGTGGGAAAAAGACTGCCTTGAGGACGAATGGGTAGAGCGAATACCACGCACAGAGACGCGTTTGTATGTGAAAAAGGTTATGGGGTCCTATTATGCATACAAGCAACTCTATGGAGACGCGTTGGAGTTGGGGAACCA
Organism: Candidatus Stahliibacteriota bacterium; assembly: GCA_030627085.1. Lineage (GTDB taxonomy): Bacteria > Hydrothermota > UBA3073 > UBA3073 > UBA3073 > UBA3073. The sequence continues at coordinate 3,792 of DAOUSS010000051.1, forward strand.
ATAATGAACGCAGATGGGGATACGGCCATGGGAAATTTTATGGTTTTTTTGATAACAATGCTTTTATTCTCTTACCTTCCACAGGAGAAGGTATGGGTCTATTTTACGGACAAAGGAATCAGGACTGACGAAGAGAGAAAAGAAGCATTAAAAAGAGCGAAAGAGGGTCTATCAGAAAGGGCGTTCAAAAGAAGACTTATGACAAGATCGTCTGAAAATGCAGTCGATTACTCGGATATGCCTGTATATGAGCAATATATAAGGGAAATTGAGGCAAAGGGAGGTAGATTTTGTGTGGCATCAAAATGGCTTAATGCAGGCACCTTTGTTATTCCGTCTCATAAAAAAAACGAAATAATTGACCTTCCGTTTGTTAAAAAGATGAACCCTGTAAGAAAATTTGGTGCAAGAATCACAGAAGAGAAAAAGGGGATAGATTATGGGGAAGGCGAAGCACAGATAAAACTTCTTGGCCTTGATAAAGTGCATTCCAAGGGGTATATTGGTAAAGGAATATTTATAGGGATACTTGACACAGGGTACAAAAAAGACCTCCATCCTGCCCTGAAAGATATTAACATAATCGCTGAGCATGATTTCATATCCAATGATTCACTTGCAAAATACGACGAGAATGATACGATAGATATGAGGAACAGATACCAGATAAACCATGGCTCCCACATGCTATCCCTTATGGGTGCAAGGGCAACAGGACAACTGGTGGGGGCAGCCTTTGGTGCGGATTTTGCGATTGCAAGAACAGAACTGGTGTACAGGTTACTAAACGACGATAGGGACATTATTACAGAAGAGGATTGGTGGATCGCAGGAGTTGAGTTTCTTGATTCTGTTGGTGTGGATATCATCTCTTCATCGCTTGGATATAAAGAATGGTTTGATAGCACAAACTACAGGTATGAAGATATGGATGGAAATACAACACCAATGAGTATTGTTGCCAGTATGTGTATTAGTAAGAATATACTTCTCGTCAACGCTATGGGCAATATAAAAAATTCTGCCAGACCTGACACCTGCATAAAGGCACCTGCAGATGCTGATTCTATAATCGCCTGCGGTGGCGTTGATGAAAATGGAAACTGGTATTGGCAGGGGAACTCGGGCAGTGCAATCGGCCCGCCATATGACCAGATAGGGCTCGAAGAGCGAACAAGATGGAAGCCCGATGTATGCGGACCGTGGTTTGGGTATGTGGCTAATCCTTGGTGGAGGCCGGGTGACGAGACCAATAGACCCTATTCTGCGACAGGAGGGACATCGTGTGCCACCGCAATGGTGGCTGGTGCAGCCGCCTGTATACTTTCGGGACACAGGAAGGATGGAGAGGGATGGAGCGCAAGGAAATTGAGAGATGTGGTACTTAAAACTGCGTCTCAGTCCGAGAATCCTGACGATACATTGGGATATGGCATACTAAATGCGTATAAGGCATTATACTATGAGAAACCTTTGGTCTTTCCTTCTCCTTTTGAGGAAGACAGAATTTTATACTCGTTTCCAAACCCATTTATTCCCGGTGATGGTCGACCTTTACAGATATATTACAGGCTGGTGAACAACACCTCCGTTATGAATGTTTATATTTTTACGCTCTCTGGCAGATTGGTCAAGGAACTCAAAAAATATAATGTTGCACTTGGTAATGGCTATATTGAGTGGGATGGTAAAGATGAAGGGAGAAACCCTGTTGCAAGCGGAATATATATATGTCTTCTTGAAACAGGAACAGGGAAATCAGTCGGCAAGATCGCCGTTGTACGATAGTCAATTGCTATCGCTCATTGCAAAAATCAAAATGCAAAATGATAAGGAAATGACCAATGACAAAATAATTACAGACCACAGACTACAGACAGAAGACAGAATACCTAATGACTATTGACTAATGCCCAATGCCTAATGCCTATTGCACTTTGTAATTTTCATTTTGCAATATTGTTGTGATATGTATTCGACCCTGAAAAATTATTTCATACTTGCACTAATCCTTATACTCGTCGGTTTTGTGATGTATTCCGAGTATATGATGAACCAACTGGAGAAAGAGACCGAAACAGTCTCAAGGATATACGGGAGGTTTATAGGAAGTGCTGGAAGCGAGGATACTGAACTCAATATAATCTTTGATGAGGTGGTCCAAAAAATAAAATTCCCTGTTGTGGTGGTAGATACCGCAGGAAAGATAGTAGCATCCACAAATATAGAACCGGGCAAGGAAAAAGAAGCAATTCCAGGACTTGCAAGGACGCACCAGCCTATAAAGGTAGAATACAACAACATTCCATTATGTACAGTTTACTATGGTGATACAAAGGCAAGGTCCTTTCTGAAATGGGCTCCATACTTGCAAATTTCCCTTGCGATCCTTCTGCTTGCAATAGGAACACTGTGGTTCCGAGGCGCAAAAAAAACGGAGGAGAGTATGATATGGGCAGGTATAGCAAAAGAGACTGCCCATCAACTTGGAACTCCGCTTTCCTCCCTGATGGCATGGATCGAGTATATAAAGGACAAGAAGATTAAAGAAGAAATGACAAAGGATATAGAGCGGTTGGAAGAGGTAAGCGAAAGATTTTCAAGGATTGGTTCCGTCTCGTTTAAGAGTAGCAATATAAACAGCATCCTCACTAATAGCATTAGCTATGTCAAAAAAAGAATTCCCCATTTTGAAAATAAGGTAACCATAAATGAGGATTACGGGAAAATCCCACATCCAAAGATAGATGATGGACTTCTTTCATGGGCGGTGGAAAATATTCTGAAAAATGCTGTAGATGCGGGCGGCACACAAATTGATGTAAAATCAGAAAGGTACGGTAAATATATCCGAATATCTATAAAGGATAATGGCAAAGGCATAAAGAAGAAGGACATAAGACGCATATTTGATGCAGGATTTTCCACAAAAGAATACGGGTGGGGAATGGGATTATCTCTTACCAAAAGAATAGTGGACCTCCATAAGGGAAAAGTAATCTGTGTTTCAAGGGAGGGCAATGGAACCACATTTGTAATCTATCTGCCCATCGATAGATAATCTCAAAATATAGCTTATGAAACCACAAGATTATCACGAGATTATCACAAGAGTAGAAAGTTGACTGGTTTAATAGAATCTAACAAACTATCTAACTAACAGACTAACTCCTTATACAATCTGTGAACATCTGTGACCATCTGTGGTTAACTTGTATCTTAAGATAATATTATGAATATACTCTGGATAGACGATGAAATAGACCTGTTAAAACCCCTTATAATGCTCCTAAAAGAGAAGGGCTATAATGTGACAGGAGTTTCCTCAGGAGATGATGGTATATCCCTGCTCAAAAAGTTTCCGTTCGATCTTGTGCTTTTGGACGAGATTATGCCAGGCAAAGACGGACTTGCCAGCTTGCGGGACATAAGAACCACAGATACCCATATACCGGTGGTGATGATTACAAAGAGTGAAGAAGAAGAACTCATAGAAAAGGCGTATAGTGCAAGGGCTACAGATTACCTTGTGAAACCCATCAAACCCCAGCAGCTTATCTCTACAGTGAAAAGGATACTCGAAAGAAGAGATATCATCAAAAGGAAACAGCCAGAGGATTATGCAAAATTCTACTCATCTGTTAACAGTGAGATATACAGCGATATCAGAATTGAGGAATGGATTGCAATCTATCGTGATATTATAAAATGGGATATAGAACTTCATAACTTCGGGGACGAGGAATTCAGAAAGACCCATAAAGATCTTTTGTGGACAGCAGAAAGGCAGTTTGCGAGATTTATGGAAGCAGAATATCCAAAATGGCTTCTGGAGGGTAAAGGTCCCGATCTATCACCAGACATAGTAAGAAAGTATGTTATGCCAAGAATAGTGAAAGAGAGACGGGTTTATTTCATATTGCTGGATTGCATGAGGTATGACCAATGGCTTGCTATAAAATCCGTACTTCAAGGGGATTTCAATATTGAAGAAAGCCAGTATTTGGCAATCCTCCCCTCTGCAACACCCTACGCCCGTAACTCGATATTTGCTGGTGTCTTTCCCGATGAGCTATCTCACAGATTTTCGAGATTCTGGGATCCCGAGGAAAATAGATTTGAAAGAGATCTTCTCGCTATGCAGGTTGAAGAGATCAAAAACATAAAAGGACCGGTCTATTTTAAAATACGGAATATTCAGGAGGCGCAAACCCTCGAAGAAAGAACGCAGGCATACAGGAAGGCAAGGTTTGTATCCATTGTTATAAACTTCCTTGATATACTCATTCATCAGAGAATGGAATCTCAAGTAATAGAAGAGGTTATTCCAGATGAGGATTCTTTGAGGGAATTTACGAGACTATGGTTTACCAAATCACACATATATAATCTACTGAGAGAACTAAGAGATATAAAGGCAACAGTGGTAATAACCACAGATCATGGTGCAATAATCACACACAAACCGACCTTAATAGAGGGCGGAAAGACCATCTCAAAAAATCTTCGGTACAAATATGGCCCTGTGCTCAAAACAAATGAGCGCCACTGCATATATATAGAAGAGCCTGAAAGATTTAGATTACCTAACAGCGGAATAAAATATGCAATAGCAAAGGAAGATTACTACTTTATTTATCCATCTCATCCGGAAAAATACGAAGCGGAATACAAACATACATTCCAGCACGGCGGCGTATCTATGCAGGAACAGATATTACCCGTAGCGGTTCTTACACCCAAATAGAGAGATAAGCTGTACTCTTGTATTATGTTTATTATTCTTCGTTTCTTTTGTTTGCCCAAAAGAAACGAAGCTTCGAAGAATGCTGTGCAAAAGAAAAGGGCACCCCGTATGTTTTTCTGTGGGAAAGGTCTCTTGACCTTGACTGTCGAGACCGGGAGGTCTCTCCCACAAAGAGATG
>DAOUSS010000132.1 GCA_030627085.1 Candidatus Stahliibacteriota bacterium
ACGCAGATTAACGCAGATTCTCACAGATAGGTATAAATCAAAAAGTAGGGCAAGGCTTAAGCCTTGCGTTAAAGCAAACCTAAAGGTTTGCCCTACATAGTCTTGCGAGTACATCTTTTTGCAAACCTAAAGCTTGCTTGCCGCCCGTCTATCAACAGATAGAGTAGACAGGATAGGCAGGAAGTCTCTTCCAAAGTATGCTTTCCTATACAATCAAGAAAAAAGAAGAAATCTAACAAGGAAGGACACGGTCTGACCCCATCCCTCATAGGAACTTTTTTATTCCTGTTCTTCTATACATTCCCAAGTTCCGTTATCCTCCAAGAGAACTTTTCGCTCGTCTTTGAGGATAGCAATTGGGTGCTTGATATCTTTCGGCCTTTCCTCACAGCCAACCAACATTACATACAGGACACCCACAATATTTCACTCTATTTACCAATTATCAGTGGAATACCTGCTCCTTCTGGACTCGTGGGCATAATGATAAAGGTAGTATTCGGTGACCCAGCAAGTGCTTTATAAGCTTCTATCGCCTCATGTTGAAGATACTTCACCGTCAGTGTTCTATTAATTATCCGCTGTGCCTGTGCAATACCTTTTGCCTCTACTACCTTAACCTCCGCCTGCTTCTCAGCCTTCTTAAGCACAAATTCCATCTTAAGTGCATCCTGTTCAGCGGCTAGCTTTAAATCTATTGCATCTCTTACCTTCCCTGGTAAAGCCACATTCCTTACGAGTACCTTCTCACATATCATACCTCTATCTTCAAGCATCTCCTTTGCTACACCCTGAATAGCTGCTGTAACCTGTGGTCTCTTCTCAGCGTATATATCCTCAGTAGTAAATCGAGAGGTAATATCCCTGATCACTGTACGCACACCAGGCCGCACTATCTTATCTTCGTAACCCATGCCTATTGTCCTGTAAATCTCACCTGCCTTCTCTGGATCTACCCTGTACCAGATAGTGAGGTCAAGTTTTACCCTCAATCCTTCCTTCGTCAAAGCAGATATTGCATCATCGCCTCTAATTCTCCCCTCTCTTGCCATTCCGCTCATCGTATATGCTTGTGTTCTTGTATCTACTCTAATAACCGATGCAAGCGGATTAACAAAGTGCAAGCCCTCCTTTAAGGTTGGCTCAACTACCTTGCCAAAAAGAACCCTTATGCCTACAAAACCTGGTGATACAACCTTTATGGCACGAGAAAGAAAGATAATCAGCAACAAGCCTATCACACATCCTGTGGCAATGAGTGTGACCCGTCTTTCCCCTCTATAATACTGTTGCATCTTACACCTCCTTGTATAATATTTTGTGCATTCCCCTTACTTCGAAAGTCAAAAAAGTAATCTGTCTTCTTTTCCTGCAAGGGCCTCAAGCTCGGCGCGATGCTCAAATGACCACCCTTTTATTCTTTTTCAGCCCATTCTTTCAGGGCCTTTTTAATCTTTTCCTCGATCTTTTTGGCTATTTCTTGCCATTCCTCTTCTTTTTCGGTTTCGTCTAACCAAGCTTCAACTCCCTTATGCACTCTTTCCTCAATCATATCACTAATCTCATCCCAATCATATTTTCTGCGTTTTCGCCTCCTTCTTCCAATACGAATGCCACCGCCTACTGATGAGAACAGCCCAATCAAGAAACCCAAGTTGTAAGGCCATCCTGTATTGTTAATTTCATATAATCCAACATCACTTGTAAACAGGCTTACAATAAAGGTAATGACGATAATTAATCCATGCCATACTCCCGCCCAGAATCCCGCCTTATGTTCGGGATTGATCTCTTGATCCCAGCGTTCATTTCCAGGTGCACAACTCAGGGACAGTAAAGCCATAACTAAAACAAGCCCAAGTGCTATATACCGTTTGCTCATAGACATAATCCCTCCTTTTTCAGTTACTGTTATGACTTTTACAGGGCTCTCTTCTCCCTTCCTGTTATTTTTTCAACAGGGATTTGAAGAGACGGAAAGAGATTATTTTTCTTTGTTTTTTATCTCTTTTTCTCTTATGTTCTCATACAATCCCTGTTAATTTATTTTTTAAACAGTGATGCTAAGAGAATGGAAGAGAAACAGTGTTTTGTGTCAGGAGGGTATACCGAAGGTCGCCGTAAGGCAACTCCTGGCACCACAAATATATTGTACCACGAATTTTACAAAATGTCAAGGACTTTTTTGGAAGAGGTGTCCTATGACGCCAATGGGGCTTCTTTCTTTGACAGGTAATATATCCCCACAAAAAGTAAAAAAATTCCTATGATTTGCATTATCGTAACTACTTCTCCTAGAACAAAGAAACCTAAAATAGCAGCAAAGAATGGGGTGGAAAGCTCAAGAGCGGATACCTGTGCTGCTTTTATACGTTGCAAACCTTCGTAATAGAGAATCGTTCCCACACCGACAACAATTCCTACTAAAATTTGATAGATATTTGTAATTCTAATCGTAGAGCGTGAAATCAAATAAATCACAAAAACTATAGATGCAAATAAAAATCTATAGAAAGCAATGGTACCCGCATTCATACCTTTAAGATATTTTCTCACTGCTATAGCAGTTGTTGCCCATGCAACCGTTGCTGACAATACCAGTAAATCTCCAAGAGTTCCAAGTTTGAGCGTTAAAAAATTCTTTGGCGTTTTAGTCGTTACCAGTAGCCCGGATATTATCATAAATGAAATTCCTACATAGTCAAATTTTGTTAACCTGTCTCCTTTAAGAATCAAAAATCCGATTAAGATTATAAAAATCGGCTGCATGTGTCCAATCAAGACCGCATTAATTACTGGAACCCGTGTTAAAGCAAAAAAATATATAAGATCTGCAAAAAGCGTTCCAACCACCGCTACATAGATTAATGCAGAAAGTCGTTGCTTATTTATTCTGAGAGTCCTGAGGGTCGTCTTGTTTGTGATTGCCACGTATACTAACGCTGTAAAAGCCGCAAAGATTGCCCTTATTGCTGAAGTTTGAAGAAAATCTGAATTTTGATACGATAATTTTGCAAATATAGGTTCTATGGCCCACATTACACTGGCAAATAATACAGCCAAAACTCCAATGTGTTTAATATTCATAATTCAGTTAAATTCGTAAGAAAACTAAAAATTTATTCACAAGATAGGAGGGGCAAATTGATTCTATTCCATCCCTTTTTATAAGTTTACCACCAATTTTATAAAAAGTCAAGGGAAAATAAAATCTAACAGTAATTTCCCAGCCTGCCGGTAGGCAGGAGTATATCTTAGTTGTTGTGCAAAAAACGAAAAGCTGTAGCCGCAGGCTGAAGCCTGCGTATATGAGATCCACTTTTGTGATGCTTACGGTTACGCAACTTAAAAGTTGCGGCTACCAAAAAGTTGCGGCTACCAAAAAGTTGCGGCTACCAAAAAGGAGAAAATTTCGGAAAGGTCTTTTACAGGCAGGGTAAACCACTGACTAGTAACCAATATCAAAAGTAGAGCAGGTACTTTGCCTTGATTGCCCCGATTTGGTTCTGGAGTTCAAGTTTCCCATCCTCGTTCTGTTCCCGATGGTCATTTAGAGCAATGTATAGCCAGCTTTTGGGTAAGAAATTCCAGGAGAATAAAAGTCCAACGCGATTGGATGTCAACTCTGTTTTGCTTAAATTTGTTGCCGGTATCTCCGTTACAAATTCATTAAAAATTCCCAGATTCATAACCTCAGTTATTGCAAAATCAATTCTTGGTGTTGCCTTATTTGTAACAGCAATAATTGTATTTAGTGTATCCCACTCCACCCAGTTATCTAATGATAAAGAGAGATGGGTGCGTGGAATTGCATTATATCCGACCCAGAACCAGTTTGAACCCTGATACGCCAGAAATTCACGATTGTAATTATAACTATACTTGTAATTACTGCCAAAATTTGTATGATAATTTGTGCCATTACCCCAGACCGAAAGGCTAATGCTGCGGAGGAAATAGTCAATACCCTCTTTAAAATACTGTCCAGCACTGAATTCTAAATTAAATCCCCAGTAATTGCGAAAATTTGGATTTATTACAAAACCAGCAAGTTTTGACCAGTTTTTACTACCCGGTTCCTGAATAACAACAATCACTGGAGCAATAAGAAGATTCCTTACAAAACCTTTTGGATAAGTCCTAAAAGGTCCACAACCGAACATAAACTTCTTCATACCAACCCAAGGGACAAACCCAATATCATCTACATCAAAGGAATCTTGCACTGCATCCAAAGTGCCTAATACCAGAAAATCTTTTACAAGACCAAAATAAGCAGACGAAATTGCCCAGCCCGTCTTTTTATTTCTATCACTCAGTGCCCATTGAAGAATGAGTTGATTCACACCAGAACGATACGCCCCATCAAGTCCAAAGGCATAATTGTAGTTGTCTTTATCTGCCATTGTTCCACTGAAGAGCATACCAATATCCGAGGTCTCTAATATCTTGCGTCTTACCCTCATCACGCCAAAATTCCGACGGGGCTCAATTGTTGCCAGCGTGTCATCCTCCAAGTAGCCTAAGGAATCTGTATAGGCCCCTAAAGCTCCTAAATTCCAATCCTCTGATTTACTGGTAAGTTTCAGGCCAGCAAGAATCGGTACTGGTTCACCATTTATAGATTTACCAATTCTACGGGAATAGAAGATATTTAGGGGATAATAGAAACCCTTACCCTGGCCAAAGTCGGACATCCTAAATATATCCTTGCCCTCAAGGAAGAACGGTCGGCGTTCATCAAGCCATACCTCGTATCTTGAAAGGTTTAAAGTAAATGGGTCGGATTCAATCTGGGCAAAATCCGGCAATATAGTTGCATTCAAAGTTGTCTGTGAGGTCAAATCCCACTTAAAATTTAGACTGCCACTTGGCCTAACCTTACCCTCTTCTTCTCTATCCTTGTCATACCT
>DAOUSS010000240.1 GCA_030627085.1 Candidatus Stahliibacteriota bacterium
CAAGATAAAATAGTCACAGATCCATCCTTGGGGTTAGATAAAGAAAAGAGAGAAAATGCTGTAAATATGGCTGCTACTTTTGACATACCACCTTCATTGGCTTTGCTTAATTATGATCCCATAAAAGCCGACCTTGAAAAACAGAATTTATGGGGAACGGCTGGAAAGTCCTTTATGTCGGGGATAGGGGATGTCTATTCCACAGTGGGGAGTGCCTTGAAATGGATGGGTGCGGATGAGCAGGCTGAAGTCTACGGTGATTTTGGCAAGAGATTACAAAAAGCTTATTCTATTTCTATCCCCCGGGAAGAATTTACGTGGCGCAGAGTAATTGAACCTGAGTGGTGGGCAACCTCTGTAACGAGGTCTGTTCCGTTTACTCTGTCTTTAATCCCTGCAGCAATACTTGCGGCTTACGGTGGAACTGGTACGGCAACGGCATTCGGATTGGGAACATTCGGAAGGCTGATTTTGGGTTCGATTGGTGGGGCACTCGTATCAAGACCGCTGGAATCCGCACTTGAAGCAGGAGGTACTTATCAACAGGAAATAGATAAAGGCAAGAGTGAGGCTGAAGCCGAAAAAGCAGCGAATTTTGTCTTTAAACATAATTTGGCATTGACCGGTATGGATGCCGCTGAATTTGCGGCGGCGTTTACCCCGCTTAGAGTATTAGGCAAGTCGGCTACAAAAAGTCTGGCACGGAGGATTCTGGCAACAGGGGGGAAATTAGCTGTTGTTGGAGGCATGGAAGCAGGCGAAGAAGGTTATCAGGAAGCATTGCAACAATTAGGTGCAGGCGAGAAAGTCAAGGTTACTCCTGAAATGAAAGAAGCAATGTCAATCGGCGGCATATTTGGCGTCGGCATGGGAGGTGCTGGCAGTGTTTATACTGCGTTAAGAGACAGGGTTATTAATACAATGCCCCCGGAAATGCGGGAAAAGGTTGAAGAGATTGAAAAAGAGGAAAAGAAAAAGGGATATCCCCCGCGAGCCGCTGAATTAAAAGCACTCGATGAGATCGCCGAAACACCGGAAGGCAAAGAACACATAGAAAATGTAGTTGAAAACCTGAAAGACCCCACAAAACCTATTGAAGCCAAAAAGCCTATACCTACCCCTAAAGAAGAGATAAAAGCCGCCCCTGAACCAACTGAAAGAGATTGGGAGATTGCAAATAAAGAAAAAGAGATAAACAAAAAAGTTCTTATTAATTTAATGGATTCTAATGAAGTTACTCCTGATAATATTGTTAGAGGCACCGACCTAAACTATATCAAAGCCATTATTAAGAATAAAGACAATCTTGTACCTGGTAAAGATGCAGAAGGTTATGATGTTATATCTGCCTCCAAAATATTGTCAAAAGATGTTGTTCCTCCTATGTATGGTGGCAAAGACCATATAGTTATGATCGGCAAAAAAAACATGGTAGAGGCTGAAGGCGGAGGAATTAATGAAGTCTGGATAAACCCCAAAACAAGTCCATATGATTTTACTTATATTTATAAAGGGAAGAAATATACTTATGAGCAATTAAAAGACGAGATTAAAGTCGCTGAAAAGCCAACGGAAAAACAACCCTTAAAGGTTGAAGAGGTCAAGCGTCCCCCTGTAGCCCCTATCCCAGAGAAACCCACACTGGAGGGTGCGGTAAAGGAGCCGTTAATCGAAGAAGCGAAGAAGTACAAGACGGCAGAGGAGTTTGTAGATGCACAAGAAGAATATGTGCGTTATTCACCATCTCCAACTGGACGAGCTGCTGATTCTAAAGCTCCCTATCAAATGTTTGTTCGTAAAATCGACGAAGAGCGAGTAAGCACAGGATATGGACAGTATAAAGTGATTGCCAATGGAATGAATGCTGTTGATGCTTCTACACTTGAAACCGATATTGCTAAAGCGCTTAATAATCATCCAGAGATATTAGAAGAATATCAAACAACAGCAAAGGACTTGGCCTCTGACTTTTCTCCTGAAAACATCCTTGACAGTGCAGGGGCGTGGGACAGTCCAGAGTTATTCCAGGTAGTATGGGATGAGGTATTAGAACCAAAAGGAATTACAAAAATAAAAACCCAAGATGGGTTATTAGTTCTTGATCCAGCAGAAGTCAAGACCAAAGCCCAGCTCACCGACATCTGGAACAAAGCACAAGCTAAACCTGAACTAAAAACCACGGAGCCCGTAAAACCCCCAGAAGAAATCCCCGAACTCAAAGAGATGTGGGATCTCACCCTTGAAGACCTGGAAGAAATCAAAAAAGAAGTTGCCAACAAAGAAGAAGCGCAAGAACTTTATGATGAAATATCCAAAGCCTTAAAGCAAAAGCCGTTGAAGGGAGTTAAAGGATTAATCCATAAAGCTGTTGGATTAACCAAAGTCAAAGATATTATCGAAGTTGATCAAGGACAGGCATTGAAGATTTCTCTTAGAAGAGCGGCTAAAGCGTTTAAGGAAGGAAACAGAGTCGGAGTTGAAAAGGAAAAGACGAGAATTGTCGAATTGAAAGCCAAACAGAAGGCTAAGGAATATATCAAAAAACTTGCCAAGAAAATATCAAAAGAGCCAGGGGCTTCGATTGATTTCTTTTATCGGGAAGCTATTGAGAATCTTCAAGCTGGTATTGACCCATCATTCAGGGCAAAAAAGACTTTAAAATCAAGGGATCGTACAAGAGACTTCTTGAAAAAATACCCTGAAGCTACTGAGGATATGCCGACCAAACTTCTTAAAATTCTGGACAAAAAGCCTCTTAATGAATTGACAGTGGATGAACTTGAAGAAATCTCTGACAAGATAGACGATTTAAGGAAGATAGG
>DAOUSS010000065.1 GCA_030627085.1 Candidatus Stahliibacteriota bacterium
CCGCACGGAAAAGTTGCGACTACCATGTTGAAATTTGACTTTTTACACAGCCTGTTTTGCCTGCCTACCGCAGGCAGGCACTCCATTAGCAGTATTTTGCTATTCTACACTTGCTGAATCAATATTAATTATAAAACAATGCAACACTATGATAAATTAGTTGGCAAGATTGAGAAGGATTTAGAAGGACACCAAAATCTAATTCTCTTAATAGGCCTGGCGGGGTGTGGCAAGACATCCCTGGCAATGGCATTAATCACAAGGGCAAATTCACAAAAGACAACACGCGTAAGTTTAGACAGCATTATTACAATGGCAAGTGGTTATAATTACGACTCCGAATTAAGAGACTTTTACCGTGAATTAGAAATCGCAGCAGTGAAGAAATCTTTAAGTGGCGGTTATAATCTGGTAATAGATGATACAAATATCACAAAAGAAATCAGGAAATTGTTCATAGATACAGGTAAAGAGTATCAGGATATTCAAATAGTTGGAATCTACTTTAATATTCCCATAGAGAGTTGTATTCAAAGGCGTTTAAATGACCCCTTAATAACATTAAGAGAGCAACATTGCCAAAAAGCCAACTGGGCAGATATAATCAAAAACCAATCTAACATAATGGAAGAACCAGGATTAGAAGAAGGATTTGATATGCTTTACGAGCTGGATGAAAATTCCTCTATAGTTAAGGTGAGGAAATCGTAGGTGTTACAAACCCTTCAGGACCGCCTCTAACTCCCCTCTTTTATCCTACCTCTCTTTACTATTTTATCATCAATCTTACGAAATGTCAAGGACTTTTTTGGGAAGGATGCTAAGAGGATGGTCTGAAAATGTGAAAGGCTCGTTAAATAACAGGGACTTTGATGTGACTTGTATTTAAAAAGGGACCGGTCTAAGTGTAGATTTCAGTCCCGACTCTTTACTCACTTGTATCTACCAAATTGATGTCTCATCCACTAAACCTCATGATATCCTTCAATAAAAAGTAGCCTGTCCCCTTTTCCCTCTTTAGGCAATGCGGTGGCGTTATCTAATGTCTTATCATCATTAAGTTTTTAGTATCTGCTGAACAAGAGTGTCAATCTCCTTCAGTTCTGGCTTGAGCATCTCACGGACTTTTGACCTAAGCACTCCGATGCTTTTTATCTTGCCAGGACCTCCTGATTGAACCCACTGGGAGACTCTCCAGCTGCAAAGTTTACCCAATTCAGCAAGACGAAGGTGGGTTTCGTTGGATGGATCAAATTGGGGGATGGGAAGTTCAAGAACTTTCTTGCAAATATCTCGGGGCCCCCATTGTCCTCGAGTCTGCATTGGTTTAATTAGTCTATCAATAATAGGAGCGTTAAGAACCGAAGTGAGAAAAAGTGCCTCGTTTCCGTTCTCAGTTTCAACGAAAAAAGATTTGCAATCAACAACAAATGCACTTGCTTGAACTCTTTGCCTACCTATAAAAAATTCAATGTTCTTGTTTTCGACTATACAAGCACAAAGATAAGTTGCAGACATAGGATAAAGCACCCTATACCTTGCCTGAGGGTTTTGTTTCGATAAGCCTCGGTATCGGTCTATCCGCTCGTAAATACTCATACTTTTTGCCTTTGCCTTTCTCCTTTTCTTCCACTCATTTTGTGCTTTCTCAAGCCAATTAGCAAGGTGGATAAATCCCCTTTTCCGTGCTTCATCGGCATTGTGAAGTCGGTAATCATTACCTGCTGGTTCAATAGGTAAAACCATAAGGCGATAACCCAAATGCCCAAAAGGCAGAAGGTCTGTAGAAAGTAAAGTAGCATAAAGAAACCGGCTTTCCACATTTCCCTTCATTACTAATCCTTTATAGGGTTCCTTTGCCTCTTTTTTTGCTCGTTCAGAACTCTCAAGTGGTGGAAGGTCTGGATTGAATCCTAAAGGAGATTCTTTCACGTCCACAAACCAAAGAGACCGAGGGACAATAGTCGCTCCCTCACGGAAATACTTCTTATAAAAACTCTTTTTTCTCTCACCCATGCTTTCTTCTATGTTCCAATAGGTGCGTTTCCCTCTCTTATGAAGGTAAAACTTTACATCTTCCACGGATAAGCTCTTTTCAGCATCAGCCAGGGATGCGTTACGACGGTCAAGTTTTCCGCTCAGGATTTGCCCAGAAATTGGATAAGAAACTTTCGCCTTCTTCCGTTTTTGGGCAACAAGAACACAGGCGGGAACATTGAACAATGGGGTAACTTTCTCTAAGTCCCAAACTCCTCCAAAAGTTAAGTTTACACCTTTAAATTCTGCCTGTCTCAAGCCATTATGCTGGTCAGCGCTAAAGATACTTCTTGGTAATACAAAAGCGATGGTGCCGTGCTCTTTGAGATAAAGGTCTGATGTGCGGAGTAGAAACAGTGTTCCCAATTCTAAATGGGTTACGAGTTCGCCCCTACCAGAGAGTAGGTTATAATTCTTTGTGATCTGTTCTTTCAGGAATTTCTGGTACTCAAGGTCGGCATATCGAAATGCAAGCCAGGGAGGATTACCAATGACAAAATCAAACTTACCTTTGAGGAAAAGGGGTTTATAGATATTCTTGAGCACAAAAGCCCAGATGGTATCGCGCTGGGATTCGATAAAATCTTTCAGGGTCTTTGCAATATGGAAGAGGGCTCTGGCAATATTAGGATCTTTCATCAAATTTGGGTATTGTGTCTGGATAAATTGAAGAAAATGCGATTCGGTGATTTTCTTTCCAATATTCTGTTTGGCAAACCCCCTTGCCGCATCTATTACCTCGTCATAAAGAGTGGGATTCTCTAGTAACTTTTCGGGAAGGTATATCTCCTTTTCATCCAGCTTAACTCTAAAACATGGGACCTGAATCCAAAGAGTCGGCTTCACTTCTCGTTCTGGCAGCCTTATGGTATCGGATAGGTAGATAGGTATACTTATCTTTCCCTTCCGCTTTTTAAGAAGATCCCCCAGGGCTAATAGATAGTTTGTCTTAGCCACAATAACAGCAAGGGGATGGATGTCAACACCAAAAACGGAATTCAGGATATGTTCTAAGGTTTTGTATGTGTCGGGTAATCCGTCTCGCTTTTCCTTTATAATAAGATAAAGAAAGGTTCCAGAACCACAGGCAGGGTCAAGGAATGAGCCTTCTTTGTTTTGTTCTATAAGTTTTTGAACCATCCTGTGGGCGAGCCAATCAGGGGTATAGAATTCTCCAAGGTCATGGCGAGTTCTTGGGTCCACAAGTTCCTGATAAAGAGATTTTAGCACATCTTCCGAAAGCTCTTTGAGATTATAGTTACGAAGCAAGCTTAAAAGCTTGCGCGCAATCTCTACTCCAGTGTCTTTTGCATCCTTGCGGACAACCCACGAAAAGAAATCCTCTTCGAGGAAATTTTCTATACCTTGCTGTTTAAAGAATTGCCCTTCAAGCACAGAAAGAATTTGCGCATCATCCAGCTGACCCTCGCTGAGGCGGCTCCAAACTAACAACTTTGCCAGGATAGCAAGATAAGTGTGCCTGCAGAATAGCTCCTTTTCAGCAACCGAAGTTCCATAAACGATACGGAGGTATTTCTCCCAACTTTCGTAGACCACATTGAATTCTGCCTTTTCTTTAACCCTTTCCCATAGCGAAAGTAGAGAAGCTTGTGCGATCTGAAAAGCGTGGCTACTGATTCCGAAATCTTTTACGATATTTTCAGTTTTAGGAGAGAGTATCTCTTTGCGGAGGAAATAGCGGTCCAACCAGAAATAAACTTCTTGAGGTTTGAGACTCGATAGGTCTATTTTCTCAATAAGAGCAAGTTGAATTTCCTCAGGTTGAATATCTTTTTTGGTCAGGTCTTCAATTGCAGGTGAATATACAATAAAATTTATGCCATCTGCAGCAATACAGAGATAAGGAGTTCGCTTCTTAGGCTCTTCTTGAGACCAAAGACACGCAATATATCTCCCTAGTTGCTCCTCTGCTTCCTTTTGTTTTTTCATCAAATCACGCTCAAACTCAATAACTAGGTTACCAAATAGATTATCAACCTCGCCTCTCAGGATACGGTCTTTCTGTTTGACCTTGACATACTTCTCAATACCCGAAATATATTCCTCTATGAATCCTGGCTGGACTCCAAAAAAGTCATTTAGAAGTAATAAGAAGCGTTGGGACTTGGCAGATTCACTGACTTGTGTCTTTACCGATTTCAGATAATCGGGAACAATTTGGTCCCACTTTACCTCTCGTATTTCAGGCATACGAGCGGCTTTCTCTTTAATCGTCCTGCCTGTTTTTTTCTTTCTCATGATTCAATGCTTCCTTTGCTATTCGGCGAGCGATTTCAAAAGCAGCGGCAATTCGGATAATTTTAACATCTGAAATTCCCTTGAATTCCAGGAATTTCTCTAGAGGTTGATTCGCCATGTCGGAGAAGGAACTAAACTTCTCGAGAATTTCTTCGGCGATTTCCTCAGCCGACTTTCCTTTAACACCTGTAGATATAAGAATAGCCAAAAGCTCGGCATCCGAGAGAGTATCAGCCCCTTCTTCTCGTAATTTCCCCCCAGGATGTTGCCACTTCTTCGTCATATGTCATACTCCTCAATTTAAGTTCTGTACTGTTGTTTCGCCTTATACGAAAAACAGTGATAATACTATTTATTGTGACTCGCTCAGCCTCCTAAATGCCTTTTGAAGTATTATACCCCTGAAATCCCCTCTTGTCAAGCTTTTTATGGAAATGTCAAAGGAAAAAAACTACCTCTTTTGCGATTAAATTCAATTAAATTGCTTGCGAATCATTACTTAATAAAGGTCTGTCCTCTTCTATCAAGATTATTTATGAGGTCAACTTTTCTTATTTTTATGCACCATCATCGTCATCGCCGCCGACTTTGATGTATAGAAATGCAAATATGTCTTTCTAATCTTCTCGAAATTTTATCTCATTAATTAGGCGAATCTTACTTAGTTTTTTTGTACTGAGTGACAAAGTTCATTCGGCTTCATATTTCAAGCATCCGGCAGAGAGAATTTAATCATATCATTCTCTATCTTGTTCCGCTAAGACTTTTAATCCCTCTCTTTTATAAACTTCTTCTTGGAGTATTTTGTCAAAAATGTCCATAGCTATTTCTTTGTATGCGTTGTCAATTACTCTGTTATACGCTTCAATTAAAATTTGCACTGGCTTTTCCTGAATAGCATTGTATTGAATATCAGGTTTCTTAAAGTTTTCATAATTTTGCATTAAATCGATAGATTTCTCGGGCTCAAAACTAACCACCTTTGCCAAGAACTCAAAAAAGAATTCGCAATGCTTTTTGATTACCTCGGATTTGGAATATTCATAAATTAATGGATATACTTTATTAAACTCTTCTACTTTGAAATTATTAAAGCACCAATCATATTTTCGGCTCACCTCATCAGAATCTTCATTTAAGAATAGCATATATATTTTTCTTGATTTGTCAGCAATTTTTTGGTCCGAATGGTTCAAATGTCTTAAAGCAAAATTAATGGCACCCAGCTTTATTTCTTCATTTGTTTTAAATCCTTCTTCTAATAATTCCTTACTCCTGGGATAGTCTCTCATATAAGCAACCATTAAAATCTGTCCTATGTATTCACCCACACTATGATAGCCAAGACTTTCTTTTAAAGTCATTACCTCTTCTAAATGCGGAATAAAATTCTGAAAATTATTTTTAGTCATCAGATAACCAAAACATTCTAATCCATATTTCATTACTTGAGGATGTTTATCGCTGGTTATTTTCATAAGGAGGTTATAGACTTTATCTCTATCCCATTTTATCATTCCCTGAAGGAATCTTACTAGACAACATTTTACTGCTATAGATTCATCTTCTGCTATTTTATTTAAGATTTCAAATATCTTATCTGGATACTGCGTTTTGTAACCATGAATAACTAATCTTTCAGTTGCAGAGCCACGAACTGTATTTATTCCATAATCAAGAGGGTCGCCACCATAATATGGGGTTCCACCACCAGCATCAATCTTCCAGAGTTCTTCTTTGGGGTCAGGATCATTTAATGCATAATCTGCTAAAATTTCTATTAAACCCAAATCAAGATTGTCTTCTTTATCAATATAATCAATAGCCCAGACAATACGCCTTCTAAATTCTCTATTTTCGTCTTTCCAGTATGTTTTTACTAATTGCTTAACTTTTTCTATATCATATTTTGCCTTCACCACGCCGTCCAATCCTGCTCCAAGATAGGTCAAAGAAATATCTTCTCTTTTACCAAGATTAAATACAAAGTCATAAAATTCATCAGGTCGTTTTGAAACCTGCTCAGCAAAGGCACGAGAATGTTCTATTATTCCTCCTCTTAGAAAATCTTCTCTTGGCTTATCCCAGCTAGTTGATTCATCATACTTTTTAAAGGAAGACAGCCATTGTTCAAATGTCATTCTTCCGTAAGCAGTTGCTGGCAAAGGAGGACCTACAGCTTCAAATTTTGAAACTTGTGGAGGTTTTTCTTCATATTCACCAAATTTATGTTCTAATTCTACAAGTTGCTTTTTCATAATAGGATAGTCGGATAATTTTCTATCTGGAATTGCATTTAAAAGTCTATACTTTGAATATCCTATCCTCCTTGAATGTTTCTCCCAATCTGGAGAGACTGATAAAATAAGTTCATTGATCTTCTCTTTTTGTGCTTTTGAAAAATATGGATATACATTTTTAAGCAAGGTCCTTAATCTATATTCATCAGCCATATTTTCAAGGACACCCTTTCTTATAAGCAAGTTAAATCCTTCATTAACATATAACCCTGGTTTTGCATTATATCCTTGTAGCACTATTGTTAGTAAGGTAATGGAACAACTCTTATCAAGTCCTTCAACTAATTTTAGAAACTTGGGTTTGTCATTTATTGCTACTACTTTTAATTTTTTTAAGACTAACGAATGGAATAGCCAATGAGAACATAAATTAGGCTCAAATTGCTCATAGAAATAAAATGCCTTATCACAATAAAACTCAATCTTACTTTCCCATTTTGTTTTATCGACAAGTCTACGGATTATTCGCAATGCTTTAGAAAGAACTAAACAGAGATTCCAGTCTAACATTTTTTTGAAAATTTCAATATCATGATAATCAAGAATTTGTTTTCTGTTCAAATCATCACCAGATTTAACAGTATTTATCTTCTCATTTAAGTCATTAAAGAATATCTTGAATACAACTCCGGGATTAAATTTTAGAATTCTTTCTAAGAAATGACCGTAATAGAAACGCTTCCAAGTTTTGATAGTTGGTAAATGGCTTTGGAATAATTTGATTGCCCTTTTATCTTCCCAATGGTCAAGTCCATAGAGAATATAACTAATGTGCTCGTCTTTCTTCCCAATATTTGGAAATTGTTGTAAAAAATCAATTATAGTCTTTGTGCAGAAATTTATAAGAGTCATTAATTTCCAAACGACGAGATTAACAAGTTTTTCATCGCCTGATTGCAAAAATGCCTGCAAATATCCATTTAAAATCATCAATGAACTAAATATTTAGTATTATTGTAAAATTTTTTAAATAA
>DAOUSS010000296.1 GCA_030627085.1 Candidatus Stahliibacteriota bacterium
AGTACACATATATTCGAAAAGGCTAATGTGAGTTATGATATGGTGATTGTTTGCAGGAAGAGAACAGAGAACCCCGAAAAAAAGTTATGGTCACAGATAGAAGATGAAATTTATTTTAATGTTGAAGAGGTGATTGAAAGACTTAAGAAATTTAAGAAAAATTTAAGACACGAAGATATCTTTATTGTTGCGATTGGCAAATGTCTTGAATTCTATTCAAAATATTATCCCGAGGTTTACAAAGGCGACCAAAGAGTAAGCATTGATGATGCACTTTCAGTTATTAGAGAGATCGTTGATTCGCAACTAATGCACACGATGTTTAACCAAATTGCAGATGAAACAGATACAATTACTGCAATATACATTACTTATTTGGCAAAAAGAACTCGTATTTCTTATGACACTTTAAATAAGTTTTTGAAAATGCGTTCAATCCCTATGAATGATGTTCTTGAAAGTGGTTTAGTTGAGAAAAAAGGTAGTGAACTTTTACTTCTTACGCCTCAGGAACGATTTGATGTTCTAAGAGAGAAGATTGATTCAGGAAAGCCGCTCTCAGCGATTGACAAAACACACTTTCTTTATGCATTACGGAAAAGCAAAGGAATGGGAAATACAACAAAATTTTTAAACGATCTTGGTGAAGATTTAGTTTCCTGGAAAACGGATTCTGTACTGCAAACATTAAAATATCTTTCGGAATTAGGGAATAAAGAATATTCAGCAATTTTGAGTTTGTTAACCAGGTATGGTAAAAAATAGTTATAAAAGGAGGTTGGCAAAGTGAACTCAGGTTTCAATATTTTTGAAGAGAAATACTATCCAGATAAGGTTTTTAAGACCAAAATTGGTATTATCGAACTACTTAAAATTGTGAAGCATGAAGAGACACTTCCATACGAATTTGTCGTTACTGGCTTGGATGCTTTACTTTTTTATGCAAACGAGCCAGAGAAAATTGCAAGATATATTAACGACTTATTGGGTAACAAAGCAAACTTCCTTACAAGAAAACAGTATATTGTTCAGGTGCTTATTAAGGGACAACTCGAAGTGGTTGAGGGTAATGACAGACCAAGACTGCATTATAAGAATAAGGAATTTTTATTGTATAAGGTATTTGGAAGAGTTAAACAGATTGGGTCTAAGCATTTTCTTGCGCCTCTCAATTTGTGGTCTTAATGAAATACTTTAAGGATTGGGAAAGCTGGTATTTCTTTCATCTTGAAAGAAGAGCTAAGACCTTTGGCCTTGAAGATAATATAATTAATATTCTTGATAAAATTGGCTGGAAAATCGCCAAAGGAGAAGATATAACCGAAGAGGAATACCTTCGGGGAGTAAAGGCTCTTACGAGAATAGCTTCAATACGAAACTTTGAGAAGACTTGTGATAATTCTGTCTGTCCTGCTTGTCGTAAAGTAGTGAATGAATATTTTTCAGGGGAGATTATTAATGAGCCGTGGAAACTTTCGATAGAACTTTATAGATGGCAAAAGGAAGCAAAAAAGATATGGAAAGATGACAATGGGCATGGCATTGTAAAAGTTGTTACGGGTGCAGGAAAGACTATTTTTGCTTTGTCTATCATCTCTGATTTGTTCAATTCGTTCTCATACATTGACGGAGGATTAAGAGTTATCATTGTGGTACCAACAACAGTCTTACTTGATCAATGGTATGCGGAACTAACAGACAAGCTTCATATACCAATAGATGAAATAGGTTTATTCTATGGGAAGAAGAAAGAGTCGCTGAAGAATAAAAAAATAATTATTTATGTTGTAAATTCTGCTCGCGTCCATCTCAAAGAAAACTATGAGCATTTCTTTAAAGGAAATGATCTATTTCTGATTGCTGACGAGTGCCATAGATATGGGAGTAAGGAGAATTCGAAAATATTTTCATTAAATTATTCATATACGTTAGGGCTTTCTGCAACGCCAGAGCGATACGGAGACTTCGGTTTTGAGGAAAAGCTTGTACCAAAACTCGGCCCTATTATTTATTCATATACTTATA
>DAOUSS010000312.1 GCA_030627085.1 Candidatus Stahliibacteriota bacterium
GCAAAGGCTGTGAGTAGATTCTTTTCTGTTTTTGTCCCCTTCAAACTCTTCATAGTTTCACCCTCCTAATACCTATGGTATTTGATTGCACAGATAGTAAAACGATTACACAGATTTATAAAAAGATTACATAATACCTACGGTATTTGATTACACAGATTTATGAAAAGATTACACAGATGGGTAGGATTTATATTTTTGTCTTCCAAAGCCCGTGTATAGTGCAATATTCTCTTACCTCTACAATTGCCTCGTCAATTTCGAATTTCGCTTCTGGTGTATCACCGGGCTTCAGAAATCTACTCATTATTCTATCACTGGAAATGACCTCTATCCATTCTATGTAGTGTTTCTCTTCCATCGGGTGAGGAACTGAGCCCACTTTCACCCTTATACCCTTCTCTATCCGCTCAACAACGGGCATATGTTTCTCTTTACCCTGCTCCTCAGTCTGTTCCTTTAAGAGTTTCATTGGCTGGCCACAACACACAAGTTCTCCCTTGCCCTCGTGTAATACCTCCACGATATTTCCACATATATCGCATTTATAGACCTGCAGTTTTTTAGTCATCTTCTTACCTCCTTAGTTATCAACCACAAAGGACACAAAGTCACTAAGATTGCAGATTGTAGTTTGTGGGCGAATAGCAATTCGCCCCTACGGGGTTGTTCACCACTGGGGACGCAGATTAACACAATATTAACTAATTATTTTAGACGCTGATTTACCCCGTTAAACAAAATCATTTTATAGTGATACTCTGGCGTTTATTTTTCAGCTATTTAACGGGGTGAACGCTGATTGACACGGATTTATTTATTTCAGTGTTTCCTGACTGCCGTCAGGCAAGTAATTTATAATCTGGGATTACTTCATCGCTTTTTTAAGTCCCGATAATTTCACAAAGTGTCTTCGTTCTTCTTCTATTATACCATCGATCAAACTACGCTGGCTCCCGAGAACGAGGTTCTTCATCTCCAGATAGTACAGGATGGAATCCAACTCTTGCTGTATTGCAAAATCGATTGCAGAAATTGCGTCCTTGATTTTTGACATCTCCTCTTCCAATTTTTCCTGGCTGAATATGATATTATCCGTGTAGGCGCGCAGATAGCTAAAATACTCTCCCGGATAGCTCTCGGGTGGTTCGTATTTCTCAACCTTTGATACCATATCTTCAAATGTTTTCTTGTGTTTAACTTCTTCATCTGCAAGATAGGTAAAAACCTTTTTCATATTGGCGTTCTTTAATTTTTCAGCCATCTTGCGATAGAATTTTTCGCCGTTTTCCTCTATTCTTATGGCAAATTGATATATTTCACTCGCTTTGAAGATACCCATCTTTTCACCTCCTTTTTAATGATCCAGCATTAGGGACGCAGATTCACACAGATTACAGATTGTAGTATTATAAATAAAAGGAAAAATTACTCAATGACCAATAACAATTGACAATTGAAAATTTACCCAATCGCCTGATAGCTCGATAGCCCGATATTTACATTCTTATATTTCTTTTCTTTCTCAATCTTCCTTTTCGAATTGGTCTTTACTTGCACCGCATACAGGGCACACCCAGTCATCAGGTAATTCCTCAAAGGGTGTACCGGGTTTGATACCGGAATCTGGGTCACCCTTTTCAGGGTCGTATACATATCCACAGACAGTGCATCTGTATTTTACCATTTTCCATCTCCTTTTCTTTTTTTCAACAGGGAATTTAAGAGATCTGGAGAGATTTTTAAAAACACATTTTTATTTCTCTTATATTCTCTTGCCTGCCTACCGTCAGGCAGGCAATCCCTGTCATTTTTTCTTTAATCTGGAGTTAATCCGTAAGGATTTGGAATTCACCC
>DAOUSS010000262.1 GCA_030627085.1 Candidatus Stahliibacteriota bacterium
GTTTATACCAAGAAGCCAGGAGAAAGGATATGAAAGGTTCTATAAGAATCTTATTGCTTTCTTTAATCATTCCAAGTATCTCTTATGCTTCTGTGTTTTCCTCGATGGGATTCGGGGAGTATACGAACTTTGGAGATGCGGGCGAGAGGGGAATAGGAGGGGTGAAGATATTTTCAGTGCCAGAGAGTCACACCTTCAAGGCGACCTTTCTCTACGATATTATCAGTATAAAGGATAAAAATAATGTAAAAGACGAGCAGTCCTTTTATTTATATGGAGTGGATTACTTCCTGCATTTGCCCAACCGATTTGGCATAACTTTGTCTCTGTCAAACATCCTTTCACCCAATTTTTCTATAGAGTCAAAAGGTAGCCGGTTAGGAGATATTGTATACGATAGAAAAATAACCGGCAGGGGAGGAATACAGGAATCGTCCGTTTCTTTATATAAAGGATTTCCCCATTTTAGTCTCGGTATCGGGAGCCTCTTCTCATTTGGAAGGATAGAAGAGATATGGGAAATAAATTTCATGTCACCTAATTACAATAATACAATTGATACCCTTATTACTCTATCTTCGGGATACGGATTTAAGGCACAATTTAATTACAGGACTAAAAGGATGATTGTATCGCTGGATTATTCCAAATACCTTAACTCTGCCATGCTTGCGCCACGATTTTCTACCTCCTTTTTATATAATATAGATTCGGATTGGAAAATAGGCGCTAATCTCAATATTGGAATGTGGAAGAATATAGATACTGATTTTTCAACCAGTACAAATTTGGGGTTGGGGATGTGTCATACACGCGGTTCTACAACCATAAGAGGAGGACTTTTCTCTCGTTCCTGGTATTACAGGAATGTATGGGAAGTAGGGGGAAGTGCGGGGACAAGTTTTCTTTATCCGGATGGATTGGGTGAGTTATCAGTTGGTGTTGAGGTAGGTAGAAGGGATTGGGAAGAGATTGAGGAGTTATTTGCCAGATTCTCAGTGACTCTCTGCGGAAGAGAAATCTGGTAAAGCCTTGATTTAAATGCCTAATTTTAGTATTTTCTGCCTGCTATCAGGTAGGAATGTGTGATTTTACTATGGGGGAATTATGGGAGTTGAACAGCTTGGATTGATGTTTGCAATAGCAGGGGCAGCCATAGCATCATTTATGGGGGGGTGTGGCTCTGCAATAGGGCTTGGTATAGTTGGAAGGAGTGCAACAGGGGTATTGACTGAGGACCCCGATAAATTCGGAAAGATATTTTTGCTTGCTGTTCTTCCATCCACACAAGGGTTCTATGGTTTTATCATTGCAATAATCATAGTCCTGAAACTCGGGCTTCTTGGTGGAACGCCTTTACTGCCGACTACTGTACAGGGACTTCAAATTCTGCTCGCATCACTGCCCTGTGCAATTGCAGGTTTCACATCTGGTATTCACCAGGGGAAAGTGTGTGCATCAGGGGTTGAGATGGCAGCGAAGCAACCGGATGCTGCTATGAGAGCGGTTATATACGGTGTTATGGTTGAGACATATGCCGTTCTTGGTCTGGTTGTATCCTTTCTCATCATATTTATAGGGATAAAGATATAAAGTCGATAGGTAAGAATGTAATAAGATAGAGATTTTATAATTCCAAAGGGAGATTCAATGGACAAAGTCTCACAAAAGATACTGGATGATGCAAAAAAGGAGGGTGCTAAAATTATCAAAGAGGCAGAGAAGAAGAGAAAGGAGATAGAGAAAGAAACGGAAAGAGAGATGAAGAAACTTACAGAGGAAACTGACAAAAAGATGAAGGAGAGAGAGGAGAGGGAATACGAAAGATTGGTAAGCTTAAAGGAGATTGAGCAAAGGAAAGCCTTACTCGAATACAAACATAATCTAATGAGCAAGTTATTCAAAGAGGTCCGAGCCGAGATTCTAAAAGGTGACAGGTATCCTAAACTTATCGGATCCCTTTTCAAGATGAGCGTTGAGTCAGGAAGAGAAGAAGTTCTTGTTGGTAAGGATGAAAAATTTATTACCAAAGAATTTATTGATAAGCTGAACAAAGATAAAAACTGGCATCTCAAACTGTTAGATGAGAGGATTCCAATAAAGGGAGGATTTGTTCTGAAGAGCGAAAAAACACGGATAGACGCCTCGATCGAAACGATAATCAGAGAGAAAGAAGAGTTATTAGAAGTTACATTAGTAGATATATTGTTTAAGGAGAAGTAGGGTGGTGGATGTTAGGTGGTAGGAGCGACCTCCTGGTCGCGATAGGTAGGTGATAAGTGAAATGCGGTCCCAGTGGAATAGTTACCCAGATGGGATAGCTGCGCACCCCACGGGGCAGGCCCTGTTGAATAGCTTTGCTTCCACAGGGCAGGATGCATTCCACGGGATAAAAGTGTGGAAGTTGTTAGATGAGCGAAGAATTGTAACTGGTGCATTTACCCAGGTTGAATGGTAGTTAAATTTCCCCATATTGAGAGTGAAGACGAGAGATA
>DAOUSS010000343.1 GCA_030627085.1 Candidatus Stahliibacteriota bacterium
AAGAGAGGAAGGTCAAGAAAAAAGAGGAGGTGATAGCATTTTGTGGGTATCCATAGAATCTTAACAAATGGGCATCTACGAATGTTAAACAGCCTCTCTACTGGAAGGAGGTGATAGATATGTGATTAAAAAAGTGAAGTCTGGGGTCGAGATTGACCCCCTTAGATGCTTCTGAAGTATTCTATTGTCTTTTGCAATCCATTCCTCAGATTTACCTCTGGTTGCCAGCCAAGAAGCTCTCGTGCCCTTGTTATGTCCGGTCTCCTTACCTTTGGGTCGTTTACCGGGAGTGGCTTAAAGACTATGTCACATCTATTACCAACCATCTCGCTTACGAGTTCGGCAAATTCAAGTACGGTTATCTCATCAGGGTTTCCAAGATTTATCGGTTCGTGGTATTCTACTTGCATAAGTTTCCACATACCTTCTACCAGATCAGATATATAGCAGAAGCTCCTCGTTTGTTCCCCATCGCCATATACCGTAAGGGGCTCTCCTCTCAATGCCTGACATATAAAATTGGGGACAACCCTCCCGTCGTCTACTCTCATCCTTTCACCGTATGTGTTGAAAATGCGAACTATTCTTGTATCAGCACCATGATAGCGGTGATATGCCATTGTGATTGCCTCAGCAAACCGTTTACTCTCGTCATATACACCTCTCGGTCCGATACAATTTACATTTCCCCAGTAATCTTCTTTCTGTGGATTTACAAGCGGGTCCCCATATACCTCTGATGTGGATGCAAGTAAAAAGCGTGCCTTCTTGGCAAGTGCAAGTCCAAGCGTGTTGTGTGTACCGAGTGCACCAACCTTCAAGGTCTGGATAGGATATTTAAGATAGTCGACAGGTGACGCGAGTGAGGCAAAGTGTAAAACCCAGTCCACATTCCCATCTATAGATATAAACTTTGTAACATCCTGATTTATGAATGTAAATTTCGGATTGTCTTTGAAGGGTTCTATGTTTAAAAGTGAGCCTGTTATGAGATTATCTATGCATATTACCCTGTTCCCTTTTGCAAGCAGGAATTCGCATAGATGCGACCCAATAAATCCCGCACCACCTGTGATAACGATATTCATACAACCTTCTTTCTTTTTTTACCACCAAGGCACAAAGAGATTACAGATTGTGGGCGAATAGCAATTCGCCCCTACGGGATTATTCACCACACCTGTCTACCGACAGGTAGAAAGTTCACAAAGAACACAGAGA
>DAOUSS010000139.1 GCA_030627085.1 Candidatus Stahliibacteriota bacterium
CCAGCAAATGCAGTGGTCTTGCATCAAATCTTTTTCCCTTGACTTACCACCTGTTTTATGTTATAATTGGTTTCAGGTGGAAAATCTATAAGGAGAAGAGGGAGAAATGAGGAGATATCTTGACCCACATATAATAGCACGAATGACATCGCTCGAACTGAAGGTACGTACAGTGGTTGACGGTTTCCTCGTCGGTATACATAAGAGTCCGTATCACGGCTTTTCGCAGGAATTTGTTGAACACAGACAATATATGCCCGGCGATGAGCCACGCTATATAGACTGGAAGGTATATGGCAGGACAGATAGGTTATATCTCAAACAGTTTGAGGAGGAGAGAAATCTGCGTGCCTATATTATGCTGGATAGTTCAAGCTCAATGGCGTATAGGCAGACCGGTGCTATGACCAAGTGGGAATATGCCTCCATAATTGCTGGATCGTTTGCATATATATTGATATTAAACAAGGATGCGGTTTCTGTCTCTCTATTTGATACACATACGAGGAGATTTATTCCCTCTTCTACTACCCGTGCAGGCCTTTCAAGACTTTTCGATACACTGGAGGAGTCTTCTCCTAATGGCAAGACGAGAATAAGCAAGGCAATAGAAGAATTATCCGAGAAGGCAAAACGAAGGGCATTTGTTCTTTTGTTGTCAGATCTCTTTGATAATGAGGATATAACTATAAGTTCTCTTGTAAACCTGCATGCACGAGGAAATGAACTGGTAGTTGTCCAGATATTAGACCCTGCAGAGAGGGAATTCCCATTCAGGGGGTCGATGAGGTTATATGATATGGAGACAGGCGAAGAGATCCTTATGGACGCAAACTCCACAAGGGACAAATATAAGGAGAATATGAATACATTTCTTGCAAAGATAAAGCGGGAGTTATGGCGGAATAACATAGATTACATCACAGTAGATACAAATACCCCAATAGAAAAGGTGCTGTATTTTATATTTAAAAGAGAAAGGGTGTGAGTGCTTATGTTCTTCTCATCACCTTTATATCTTTTGGCGCTATTATCCTTGCCTATCCCGTTTATTCTACACCTCTTTGAGAGAAAAAGGAGGATTCGAGTTGAGTTTTCATGGCTTCACATAGTGGAAGAGTCCATAAAGGGAGGAAACCTCTTCCTTAAGTTGAAAGAGTGGATTCTGCTGGCTATAAGGACGCTTACACTACTCTTTCTGATATTTGCTTTTGCAAATCCGCTGATAAGAACGGAAAAAGGGATTATTATCGTTGATGATTCCTATGATATGTTTGCAAGGGATGGAAATGGAATCCTGTTTGATAAGGCAAAAGATACAGCAGAAAAACTTGCAGACGACAAGGGCTTTAATATTGTCCTCTCATCGGGCAGACAATATACATCCCGCATACTTCCGACATACGGAATGTTTCAGGCCCCTGACATAGAAGGAAGGAATATTGTATTCATTACATTGAAGTCACTTCCGCAGGCGAAGGGTGCCATTGTGGTAGAGGGGGAGAAAAATCTTCTCTCTATTGACACGCTATATTTAAAGGATCCGCTTCCACAGGCAGGTTCAGACAACACGATCCTTGTGGGAATTACGAACCACGGAGAATATGAGGTTCGAAGAACCGTTTCTGTTCATTATCTGGGTGACAGCGCGTATATAGATGTGTCCCTGCCCCCCGGGCAGACCTATATCTCCTTCCCTTTGAGATTTAAAAGGGCAGGGACCTATTCAGGCTATGTGGATATTGGAGACGATGCCCTTGCTCTAGATAATGTCAGGTATTTCTCCTTTCAACTCCCTGAGAAGATGCGAGTTGGTATAGTTGAAAAAAATAGCGGTATGTCTTTTTATATTAAGAAAGCATTGTCGCCGGAAGGGATAGAAACATCTATTGAGATAAAGAGAACCATATACCCGAGGTTACCCACTGCAGATGTTCTTATATTTGTGAATGTGCCATATATAGAAAGTGATATACCTTCTATAATCTTTACGGAAGGCAAATATGGACAGGGTTCAAAGGATTCCTTCCTCTCACTTAAGGATATAGACAGGACTCACCCAGTATTCTCTATCTTTAATGATGCCTGCATCGGTGAAATTACTGCCCGAAAAATTTACAGAAGCGCAATTAACAAGATAGAAGGTAAAAGAATAGCATCTTTTTCGGATGGGAGAGAGGCAATTGTGGAGAGGGGAGGCAACCTCTTTTTTCACTTCCTTCCCTCTGTAGAAAATACCGATATAGTATTGTCTCCAAATTTTCCACCACTTCTTTATCGTATGGTAAGATATCTGAAAGAAGGGGTAGAGTATCCTACGATGATACCATGGGGTAGAGATACAAGATTAATCGTAAAAGAGAATCGCACATACGAGATTTTTCTTCTTACCGGAGACGAACGGTGGAGAATATCTCCACTTGTGGATGAGGATGGCCTTTGTCTTAGGTTTACCTTTCCATATCCCGGCATTTACAGTATTGATAAGGTAGCAAATATCGCAGTAAATATTGACAGGCAAATGTCCACAGTACACCCCTTAAAGGAGGGTATGGGGAAGACCTCCCTTAAGAAATGGTTCTTCCTTATCTGCCTTTTTCTTGTTTTTATTGAGATGTCCATAAGAAATATAAAACCCTGAAATATGCTTATTCTTTTTTATATCCTTCTCTTGGATACTACTGTATCTTACTCTGCAGAAAGGCTCTTCTATGACTTTGAAGAGGATAGAATCTTGCTTCTCGGAAGTGCGAGAGTAAACTATAAGAATACAGTGGTTCTATCGGACAGTCTTATATACGACACGGAAACAAGAGATGTTGTGGCATATAAGAATCCTATCCTATGTATAGATAAGGACACAACATACGGCAGAAATATGGCATACAACCTGAATTCGAGAAAAGGAATCACTGTTAACGGTAGGAGCAGGGTAGAGAAGGGATGGTTCGAAGGTAGAATAGTGAAGATGGTTGCCCCGAAAACACTGAATGTGGAGAGCGGAAGATTCACTACTTGCAACCTTGCCTCTCCACATTACTACTTCTGGGCAAAATCTCTAAAGGTATATGTAGATGATATGGTCTATGCAAAACCTGTAGTACTTTTTGTTCAGGACATACCTGTCTTCTTCCTGCCGTTTTGGTTCTTCCCGATAAAGAAAGGAAGGTCGTCCGGACTTCTGTATCCACAAATTGGAAGGAATTCCACACTTGGTAGATATGTAAAGAATATTGCCTATTACTGGGTTATATCAGATTATGCAGACCTCACAGTAGGTGTTGATTATATGGAGAAGAAGGGAGTGGCAGTAATTCTCTCTTCAGCATGGCTTTATAAACCGAGGCTGTCAGGAAACATTGCTGCCCAGTATGTAGATGAAAACGGGGTGAAGAGAAGGTGGAAAGCAAAGCTTTTCCACCGCCATAACCTGCAAGACGGAACAATCATAATGGCAAAAGGAGATTTTGTAAGCGATGAATCCTTTAATATAGATTATGAGGATAATGTTGTGAGAGAACTGGAGCAGGTGCTTACATCCTTTATCTCTCTGTCTAAGAGATTTGGTATACTTTCTACAGGTCTTGTAGTAAGGGAGACAAGGGATATCAAAACCGAAAAGCGGTGGGGAGATTATCCCAAAATTACCCTATCCCTTCCATCTATGGGGGCCTTTGGGGGACATCTCTCTTATTCTGGAGTCGTACTGAATTCTATCACCCAGCAAGACAACGAGAGAAAGAGTGAGAACAATCTGAGATTTACCCTGCCAAAGAAGCTGTGGTATTTCAATGTTTCACCCGGTGTGGGTGCAAGGATTTCTCTTACTGATACAGAAGACGGAATTTCGGCTGAAAACTTCTATAATGGTTCTATGGGTGTTGGAACAGTCCTGTACGGTAGGTCTATAATAAGAAATCCTGAGACAAGGCATACCATAAGACCATCTATTCATTATAGTTTCTCCAGATTTGGTGATTCATACAGGAGAAATTTAGGCGTATCCGTACAGAATGACTTTTATCTGCTGTTTCTGGCGGGAAGGAAAATCAATTTAGGCAGAGCAGATATTAGCACAAATTGGAATTTTGACAATAAAAGATGGAATCCCGTGGTAGTTTCGTTTAACACTTCACTAACACGGGGCATCTCATTAAGGGGAGGAGGGTTATGGAATACATATATGGGTAGTGTATACGGGAAATACCTTGTGACCACTTATACCTTGTCGCGGGGTGATTTCAGGGCGACACTCACATATAATATAAGGGAAGGAAGCGACGAAAGTGTATGGGGAAGCATCTATATGAATCCAACAAGAGGGTGGAGGGTTGAAGGAGGTATACGATATGATATCAGAAATGCTAATATTATAAATGAATATGTTTCTCTCAAAAGGGATTTGCACTGCTGGGAACTGCAATTCAATTATCAAAGATACGGAGAGAGATGGAATTACGATTTCAAACTTCGGATAAAGGCAATCCCGGAGATCAAGGTTGGCAAAGAAATTGTGAAGATGCTACTCGGCGATTAAAAATTTATCGAAAAGGTCTCCGAAAAAATCCCCAGAGACCTCTGATTGGGGATTTCTACACTTTTTCAGAAATCTCATAAAAAAAACTTGACATATACAAATTTTTGTGTTATAATTACTGACTTGAGAAAGCAGTATTCTCAATAGGTAGGGCTACATATATCCATGTTTATAACTTAAGGTACTGTCAAAAATAATATGAAAGGATATGAAAGAAACCACAGAGG
>DAOUSS010000268.1 GCA_030627085.1 Candidatus Stahliibacteriota bacterium
AACTTTACCTTCCCCAACCTGGGGATCCTACCGGCTGGACAAGGATATATTATGGTCAAAACAAATCCTATGTGGATCCATATGATTTTAACATACCTCAAGGGGCATGGTATTATGTTAGAGCCTACATTACTGGAGCTTCCTATATTCAATCAAACACAATCTATCTGGAGGCTGTCTCGCCGGGCTGTCCTTTTCTCTATACCTATAATGGTTCAGGGTTCATAGAGGATAATAATATTCTTGCAGGCTCTGGTCAGGGTGAGGTAGTGGAGGACTGGTATAAACTGAGGGAGAAACCCCCTAAAGATGGAAATAGATACAGATTAGAGATAAGAGAAGAAAACAACGAGCATTCGTTCTTTGATAGGGTTAGACTTATAGCGATCGACCATCCAGACAGTGTTGAGATATTTGCGACGCCTGATAGTAGGATTATATCCATTTCTTCTATGATCGCCTCTCAATCGGTTACAGGAGAGAATGGAATGGACTATACAAGTAATCTTCTTTATGTTGATAGTACCTATGTTGAGGCTGATGAGGTTGAAAAGATTACCACTAAATTTGGAGAGGCTGATGGAGGAGATTATATAATACTCGCACCACCGCAACCAAAGCCCATACTTATAATTGAAAAAGCAGATGCCTCAGGATTTGAACCAGTTGGTTCCATTAGAGGGAGAGAGAACCCATCTTATGAGGTGCTTCCTCTTACAATTTCCTCTCCTGAGGATGTAAGTCTAATGTTTACATTCACTGATATCTCCCAGAGACTTGACTATATACGCTTGGGGAAGAAAAACAATGCACCTTATCATATAAAACCCTGTCCACTCTTGTCCGCTGTGCACTCTAACATTGGTTCGGTCAAGCAGAAACTACTAATTGATGATGAGAACTATGCAGAGCTGCTTCTTGGTGACAGCATAACACTTGAGTTTGCAGTTGTTGATATAGAACCTGGATGGGTGAGAGATTTTGTGTTTGTATCAAATGGATATTATGTAACAGAAGGCGAAGGCGGTTCACAGACTGCATATAACAATATCCCCGTGGTTCACTCTCTGTCTCTTTATCCAAATCCAGCAAGGAATGATATGACTATCAGGTTCGGTATTCCGAAAGAGGAGATGGTCTCTCTCAAGATCCTTGATGTGTCGGGTAGAGTGGTAAAGACACTCGTGGATGGTAGAATCGAGGCAGGTTATCATACTATAACACTAAACGGCAAGAATCTTCCGTCCGGCATCTACTTCGCAAAGCTTGTTACGGATAGATTTAAGTCAACCAAGAAGCTCGTGCTAATGAAATAGAATCACGGTAGAGATTAATTAAATAGGGGGCGTTGAGTTTAACGCCCCCTATTATTTTGCTCTGAATTTGCATATTTTCCCTCTCATTCTCCCAACTTTCCTCTCTCTATTGTTATAGAGCCGGTTTAAGATATATTATGTTTTTGAAGTGGCAAGCCACAGCACTCCAAAGCCTATTACAAACGGAGTGTCTTACCCCGGCGGGACAAAATAGAACTTACGTTATTTGACACAGCAATACATAATCTCAGAATATGCATTAACCACGCCTGCCTGCGGTAGGCAGGGATAATCACGGATAAACCCAGCACCTATGCATACCCTCGCACCTATTAGGTGCGGGGCATAGGTGCTGGGTGAACACAGATTATATAGGAATTTTTTAGAATGTGCGTTTTCACCTTTTGGGTGAAGAGATGATTTTTATTTAATTTTCGTAAGTTTTTTATTTTCAAATATCTTGTGATAATCTTGTGTAATCTTGTGGTTTCTTAACGCATAATCTGGGATAATTTTTATGAACGATTTCGTATCCATACGGATCTCGTACGAGTCTGCGACCTTCGGAAGGGGTGGATATCGTGCGAGGTGTTCTTCCATCTATAGTTAACTTTTTCCTTGACAGCATAGGAAATCATACATTGAGCCACAGATATACATATTCACAAATTGATCAAAAAGAATAACCACCAAGACGCCGGGAAGAAATGGGGTAGTGGGGTAGTGGTAGGAACCCCACTAAAGGCAGGGCGAGAAGAGACAATGGGATGAGATTTCAGATTACAGTTGACGAACCACGGATTACTGATAAACGATACTTTGTGGACCTCGTGACTTTGCCTGTCCCGTGTAATACGAAGCATTATTACACGGGATAAATCCTTGTGGTGAAATTTTTCTTGACATACAATGAAATTTGTGTTATAATATGCCTGCTTTCAAAGTAAAAGACTTGTTGATTCTACGAAGAACAACATGAAATAAACCACACCCTGCACCATTGCATAGGTACAGGGCAGGGAGGTCACAGAGTAAAAGTGATTAAGAGATTAAGTTAATTGAGTGATTAAGTTAAAGGGGTAGCCTATTCAAATTAACTTAATTAACTGAATTAATCTAATTCACTAAT
>DAOUSS010000164.1 GCA_030627085.1 Candidatus Stahliibacteriota bacterium
ATTTCGTCCCGAGGCTCAATACCGAGGGGCTCAGTCGAGTCGTTCCTGTCCGCAACATGGGAAAATCACATTTCTACACAGCCTGAAGAGGTCGCTCCCACCATCATCCCATTATCCCATCACCCCACTACCCTCTGATTTTCCCCACTGTAACTCCATCTCCTCCTTCCTTTAAGGGAGCAAGCTCGAAGGATTCTATCCTATCATCATTCGAGAGAAATTTCCACACTGCGTTTTTTAAAATGCCCTCTCCTACGCCGTGTATTATCCTGAAATTCCTTTCTCCTAATAGCCATACATCATCAATGTATCTCTCGAGTTGCGAAATTGCCTCATCAACCCTGAGATTGCGAATATTTATCTCATTTTTCAGTTCTCTACTTCTTGTAAATCTTATGTGGTGCTGTGGTTCAGCCTTCGCTTCACGGGTTTTATTTACGGGTTCAATGGATTTGGCGGGTATTTCAAACCGCACATCATCTATCAATAGAGTCACCTTTTTTTCGGTAGCATCTATTATCGTTCCCTCAATGCCCAGTGAGTGAATTCTCGCCACATCACCAACCTTGAAATCGTAAACTTCTTTTCTCTTCCCACTACCGACCTTTTCTATCTCTTTCCGCTCTTGTTTAATCTCCTGCTCTATCGTCTGCTTTACCCTTACTATACTCTCTCTTTTTGCATTACTCTCCCTTATCTCTCTCACGAGATTCTCTACTCTTCTTCTTGCGTCAAGAAGTATCTTTTTCTTTTCTTTTCTGAGCTTCTCTATCTCATCTTCCCATCTTCTCTTTAGTGATTGCGCTCTTTCAAGCTGACCCTCAAGCATTTTTTCTCTTCCTTCTAACTCTCTTTTTAAATTAGATACCCTTCCCTTTTCCTCCCCCAGTTCTTTCAAAAGGCGTTCAGCCTTCAGTATATTCTTATCAGCAAGTTCTTCTGCCCTTTTTAGAAGTCTATTATCTACCCCGACAGACCTTGCAGTCTCAAGCCATAGCGATTCGCCGGGAAACCCAATCTTAAGTTTGTATGTTGGCATCCCGTTTTCGGTTTCCATTCTTGCATTCTGCATGCCATTCTCTTCTGCGACAAAAAACTTGAGGGCAGTAGAATGGGATGTGGCTGTGGTAATAGCTTTCTTCCTTGTAAACTCTTCAATAAATGCCGAGGCAATTGCTCTTCCGCCATCGGGTTCTGTTCCCCTATCAATCTCATCGATGAGAAGGAGACTCTCCTCTGTGGCGTGGTCCTGCATACACTTCAGTTCTTTTAAATGGAACGAAAATGATGATTCACCTGTTTCTATGGATGACTCATCGCTTATGTCGGCAAATATTCTGTCAAAGACAGGAAAGACAGAATCGGGTGAGGTAGGAACAGGAATGCCCGACTGTGCCATAATCGAGAGAATCCCGATTGTTTGTAACGCTACGGTCTTGCCTCCCATATTAGGACCTGTTACAAGAAGGGTTGTAAATTTTTTACCAATCTCCATGTCAAGTGGGACAACATCTCTCTTCAATTGAAGAAGTGGATGTTTTCCCCCAATTATTCTTAAAAATCTTCCACCTATATCGGGTATCTGCCATCCCTTTTCTCTTGATATGCTGGATACTGCAACAATGGCATCATATCTACCAATCACATCAAGGTTGTTCCTCATCTCGGGTAGTTTCTCCCTGAAAAATGCAGTTAACTGTCTTAAAATCCTCTTTTTCTCTACCTCAATCCCCTTTGTAGTAATCTCAATTTCATTATTGAGAGGAACGCAGTCTGCTGGCTCAATAAACAGGGTTCTCCCACCCCTTGATATATCATGAACTATTCCATCTACTTTCTGCCCCGCCATCACGGGTATTACATATCTTCCACCTCTGAGAGTAACTCCATCTCCAAGCCTGCTTCTCAACCTCTGTCTGGAATTCTTTAGTTGCTCTTCCAGTTCCAATATCCTTTTGGTAACAATTTCTCCATTCCTTTTGATTACAGCTATTATCTTTTGTCTCCCCTCAGCAAGGATAGAGATCGAAGAGATAAGAGACAGAAGATACTGCCATTTATTATTCTCTGTAAAGTAACCTTTAAGTTGCCTTGTAAAGTCAAGAAAATCTGCGATCTCAAGGAATTCCTGTGGTGAAAGTATACTGCCGCCTTCAAGAGATGCAAGGATATAGGACAGATTTTTCTCGTTGTATAAGAGAGGGTCTCGTATTTGCATACCCTCCCTTATGAATGCGAATCTTCTTTTGATAGCGTCTACATCATAGAGTGGGGAGAGTATGCATATTTCATCTTTACCCTTTTTTGTACCTGCCCTCTGTGCAATCAAGGAGATGACCTTATCAAATTCAAGTCTTTCTTTATAGGTCATAATCCAACTATTTTTTATCTCTTATTTCTTCCTTTTCTTGATGCCCATAATCTTCTGGCATTCTTCTGCTTACGCCGTTCGGATGGCTTCTCGTAGTATTCGCGTTCTTTTAGCAATGAGAGGACACGATTTTTTTCGCACTCTCTCTTAAATCTACGAAATGCGGATTCAAACGACTCTCCATCCCTCACCTTCACTGACAACATCCATTTCACCCCCCTTCAATAAACTCCACAGTCTTTCACAAAACTCGTAATCTCTTACATCCCTTGTTTATCGGTATAGATGCTCGTAACGAAGCTCGATCTTTTGATGCTCGATACTCGCCTCCATAGGAATCCTACGAACTGTATTTTTCCACTCTCAAGATTCCAGTTTCGAGTTTCGTTACCAGCTTCCTCAACGATAACCCAGTTTCGATACCCTTGGTTTTGTGAAGCCCTATTACAATACCTTTGATAATCTCTCTAAGACTTCCTTTGTCTCCTTTGATGGGTGCTTCGGAACATCTATGTATACCTCTACCAATTGGTCCCCTCTGCCATACCCCCCTAAACTTGGCATACCCCTCCTCCGCAGTTTGAATATCTGACCCGACTGTGTTCCAGGTGGAATCTTCAAGATTATATCTCCAGAGAGTGTTTTTATCTTAGTCTTACCACCTAAAACTGCTACAGGATACGAAAGAGGAGTTTTGACATAAATATCGTCTCCTCTGCGAGTAAACACAGGGTCAGGTTTCTCCTCAATAACCACTATAAGGTCTCCCGCTGGTCCTCCATGTTCTCCGGCATTCCCCTGATTTCTCAATGATAGATAGTTCCCGTTTTGCACTCCCGGCGGTATCTTTACCTTTATCGTCGCTGTCTTTTTTATCACTCCTGTACCGTTACAGGAAAAACAAGGCTCTTCTATAACCCTACCTGTGCCACCACAATTTGGGCAGGTTGATATGTTTGAGAACTGTCCAAATACTGTGCGCTGGGTCTGTCTTATCCTTCCTTGTCCACTACATACAGGACAAGATTTTAAGCCCTTTCCACCCTTTCCATCACAGACCTTACATCTCTCATTTCGCCTGACACGGATTGTTTTCTCTACTCCGTCATAGATCTCCTTCAAAGTGAGAGAAATTCTTACCTTTATATCCCTTCCACGTATTATATATCTTCCCCTCGTTCGGGTAGTCCCACCACCAAAAAACTCATCAAATATGGATCCCCCACCGAACAGGTCGCCAAATCCGCCGCCGAATATCTCGCTAAACAGATCCCCCAGGTCTGTCTGATGCATTCTTACAAAATCCCCCATATCAAAACCACCCGGTCCGTACCTCTGAGAAACTCCCTCGGGTCCAAATCTATCATATGTAGCCTTCTTCTGGGGATCTATAAGCACATCATAGGCTTCCGAAATCTCCTTAAACTTCTCTTCAGCCTCACCCTTATTATCAGGATTCATGTCCGGATGGTGTTTTCTTGCGAGTTTTCTGTAAGCTGCCTTTATCTCATCCGGCGATGCATCCTTTGAGACTCCGAGTATTTTATAGTAATCTTTTGCCATAGTGTTTAGTCATTGGGTCATTAAGTTATTGGGTCATTAAGTTATTGGGTCATTGGGTCATTGAGTCGTAGAGTCATTGGATTATTACGTATTGAGCATCAGCAAGCTGATGCACTCCACAGGGTGGAATTGTCTCGCAACCAGGACAGGTTGTGCAAAAACAACCGTGCAGCAAGTTGGAGTTAATCCGTGGAGTTAATCCGTAAGGATTTTATATAAAAGGCTGACGCCTTAACTCCATCACAATCGACATTAA
>DAOUSS010000313.1 GCA_030627085.1 Candidatus Stahliibacteriota bacterium
AGATGTGAATATCATAAAGAATCCATTATCCCGCCTACCACTCATCCTGCCTCGATAGTTGTGGTTATTTTTTCTTGACATTCATAGATATGCGTGGTATAATATGAACTTAACCACAGAGGTAAATCAAAAATCCAAAAAAGCCACGCCTGCCTGCCGCAGGCAGGAATAAGACAAATTGTCACGAATAAAATTTATTTGTGTAGTTCGTATTTTCGTGTAATTCGTGTTAAAAAAATCCGTGTAATCTGTGGCTTTTAGAGAAAATTGGAAGGAGATGTATATGAGGGGAATGGCTATAATGCTCCTCGCAAGTCTTCTGTTTGCCGGGAGTGAGGTAGAAAGATTGAAAAGAATACAGGATCCAAAAAGAATAGGCAAAGCTCTGGAGGCACTGCAAGATATTTATACAAGATACCCGGAGATTAAAAAATATATATCCCGGCCCGCACGCAGGGATGTGATAGGTAAGATACACAAGAAAAGAGGAAAACAATCTGTTGATACTGTAAAGGTACTTGCCCTAAGGGTAGAGTTTGTGGAACACCCAACTGATTCGCTTGCCACAGGAAATGGCAAGATGCGTATCACAAGAGCACTTGACGAAGACAGTATCCCAATTTCACCATTTGAATTTGCAGGCACAGACTCATTTGGGCACAATCTCTACTATGATCCACCACATACCAGAAGATACTTTGAACACCTGTTAGAATTCACAAGAAATTACTATCTTAAAAATACAGATGATAGACTCTACATAGATTTTACTGTTGCACCCCAGGCAGAAAGCCTCTCCTACCAACTCCCGTATCAGATTTACTACTATGGAGATCCAGATAACTATGTGGAGGGACTTCTTACATTTCTTCGCGATGCACTTATTGCCTGCGACCAGCAAGATACAATAAGGATGGCAAATTACGATGTATATATTATATTCCACGCAGGATGTTCATATCAGTCCTCATATGCCTGGGGAGATACTCCTTATGATATTCTTTCCTGTTCTATCGCTGGATTTGACGGCTACTTTGGCACACCTGTATGGGTAGATAACGGAACTCATCCAATAACAGATGGTATAATCTTTCCTGAATCAGATTTCAAATACGGGGTCCCATCGTTCTTACAGGGAGGACTCTGTCACGAGTTCGGTCATCAGCTTGGATTCTATGATTTATATGATGTTTCAGGTTATACAATAGGGGTTGGAGCATGGGCACTTATGGGAACAGGAAACTGGAACCTCTCAGGGCTCCTTCCACCGAATGTCTCTGCCTGGCATAGGGAGTTCCTCTCAAATAAGTATGGGTATCCTCGATCCCCTACAGAGATAACACATGACACAACAGGAGTAAAGGTATATTTCCTTGGAGGAAGTGATATTACAAAACCAAAGACATACAAGGTCCCGATAAATGGAAGTGAATATTTCATAATCCAGAACCGATTTGTATATGCAAATCCAGATACTACAACATATCGCTTTGACACAAACGAAGATTCTACACTCCATATTGACTCTACCGGTGTAAGGGTGTGGAAGGATGGTGTTCTTACCCAATTCGACGACTACGACTGGGGACTTCCGCCTGATTCAATGACAGGTGGTCTTGCTATATGGCACATAGACGAAAACAAAATAAGAAGAGATGCTATATACAATGAGATAAATGTAGGTGATATAAAAGGCGTGGATATGGAGGAGGCAGATGGGATTCAGGATTTTGAGACAAAGGTATGGCTTGTATCTAACATAGATGCTGCGTTCTTCGGATCGCCTTACGATCTGTTCTACAAAGACAACCTTGACTCATTTACAATCAATACGCTTCCGAACACGGACGAT
>DAOUSS010000078.1 GCA_030627085.1 Candidatus Stahliibacteriota bacterium
GGAGGATAAAGAGGTAAAGGACTTCATTGGGAAATATAAATCACACCATTCACTTTTGCTTACAGACAAACCATACACAGTCGGGCCTCTCGACCTTCAAGATTATTACTTTGAACATAAGCGTCAGCAAATAGAGGCTATGATGAATGCAGCTCCTGTAATAAAAAAGGTTGGAAAAGAGTTCGGAGACAAATTTGGAAGACATTACGGATTGTTTGAGGAATATAAACTGGATGATGCGGACAATGTGGTAATTGCTGCTGGAAGTGCTGCTGGAACCGCAAAGGCAGCAGTAGGTGAAGCAAGAGAGAAAGGAACGAAGGCTGGCCTCCTGAGAATAAGGGTTATGAGACCTTTCCCCCATAAAGAGATAGCAAATGCGCTTAAAGATAAAAAGATTATATCCGTGCTTGACCGATCTGACTCTATGTCTACTATGGGAGGACCAATATTTGTAGAGACGAAGGCTGCGCTCTATGACATAAAAAATCATCCACCCATGTGCAACTATATATACGGTCTTGGAGGAAGAGAGATAGATGTAGAGGATATTATAAGGGTTTTCGAGAGGGGTGAGGTACATAAGGAAAAAGGGATAGAAAAGAAGATTGACTTTGTAGGGCTACGAGAATAGCGAATAATGAATGATTTCCTTTGATGCAAGGCTAAAGCCTTTGATGCCTCACTTATTTTTAATTTTTGATATATTATTTAATATTGGGGGTATTATGCCTAAGTTGAAAGAAGTAGTAAAAAACGGAAGTCTTTTTACCGCGGGGCACAGGGCATGTGCTGGGTGTCCCGGCCCGATTATAATCCGTCAGGCACTTATGGTCTCAGGTCCTAATACCGTGGCTTGTATTA
Organism: Candidatus Stahliibacteriota bacterium; assembly: GCA_030627085.1. Classification (GTDB taxonomy): domain Bacteria; phylum Hydrothermota; class UBA3073; order UBA3073; family UBA3073; genus UBA3073. The sequence goes on from DAOUSS010000078.1 coordinate 865, forward strand.
ATACCGGCTGTATGGAGGTTGTGTCAACAATAAATCCTTATACTGCCTGGAACATCCCTTTATTACATGTAGCCTTTGAAAACGCTGCCGCCGCAATATCTGGAATTGAATCCTGTTATAAGTCATTCAGGAAGCAGGAAAAGATAAAAAAAGATTTAAATTTCATAGCATTTAGTGGAGACGGTGGCACATATGATATTGGTCTGCAGGCACTCTCAGGTGCTCTTGAGAGGGGGCACAGATTCTTGTATATCTGTTATGACAATGAGGCTTATATGAACACAGGAATACAGCGTTCCTCTGCAACCCCCTGTGGTTCTCATACAACCACGTCTCCGGCCGGGAGTGTCATTCCGGGGAAAAGGGAAAACAGAAAGGACCTGACAGAAATAGTCGCCGCACACGATATACCGTATGCAGCGCAGGCGTCCCCGGGATACTGGAATGATTATATGAAGAAAGTAGAAAAGGCATTAGCCTGTGGGGGACCATCTTTTATAAATGTAATATCCCCCTGTCCACTTGGATGGAGGCATAGCCCGGATCAGAGCATAGATATAGCGAAACTTGCTGTGCAGGCAAACTTCTGGCCATTATACGAAGTGGAAAATGGAAAGCATAAAATTACATACAAGCCAAAAGAAAAAGTGGATATAGAGGAGTTTCTAAAAGTGCAGGGAAGGTTTGCACATCTTTTTAAGCCCGAAAACAGACATATTATAGACGAATTGAGAGAAGAAATAGAAAGGAAATGGGAAAGACTGGAACATCTGAGCTCGATTTAGCATAAAGATACGAGGTGATGGATTGTTATCTCCATCACCTCGTAGTAAAAATTTTACAAAATTCCAGTATCTCCTGCAACTTATCAATAATTCTCGCTTATTGTATTAAAACCTACAAAAAATAATTAATGGTTAATACTAATCCTGGAAGATTCTCTTCCCGCCAATAACTTTAAGCATCTAATTTACTTTACAACCTTTATTTACCTAAAAGACCTGTTCAACTGTAATGCTTAAGACGTAATTGAGATTACTCTACTACGGTATATAAATATATAAATCAAAATGGGAGGTTTATGAATATAGGAGAACTTCAAAAGAAGACTATATCCGAACTCCGAGATATTGCACAAAAACTTAAAATATCTGGAATTACAAATATGCGTAAACAGGAACTGATATTTAAGATACTCGAGTCGGGCGCAAAGAAAAATGGACTTATACTCGGCAGTGGCGTTCTGGAAGTGCTTTCAGACGGATATGGATTCCTGCGTTCCCCGGACTACTCATATCTCCCTGGTCCGGATGATATATATGTCTCTCCGTCACAGATAAAGAAATTCGCTTTAAAGACGGGTGACACAGTTATGGGACAGATAAGACCTCCGAAAGAGAACGAACGCTTCTTTGCACTTCTAAAGGTAGAAGCGGTAAACTTTATAGACCCCGATGAAAACAAGAAACGCATCCTATTTGATGAACTTACTCCCTTTTATCCCACATCAAGAATAGATCTTGAAAGGAAAAACAGCGATATCTCCATGCGTATAGTAAATTTGTTTACTCCTATTGGAAAGGGTCAGAGAGGGCTTATTGTGTCCCCGCCAAGAGCAGGAAAGACAATACTCCTTCAAAAAATAGCAAATGCAATAACAGAGAATCATCCAGAGGTTATCCTTATGATACTTCTTATCGATGAGAGACCGGAAGAGGTTACTGACATGAAACGCAATGTAGAGGCAGAGGTTATATCTTCTACCTTTGATGAGCCGCCGGAAAGACACATACAGGTCGCAAGTATGGTTTTAGAGAGGTCAAAAAGACTGGTTGAACAGAAGAAGGATATCATCATACTCCTGGATTCAATAACAAGGCTTGCAAGGGCATATAATGCCGTGTTGCCTCACAGTGGAAGGACACTCACAGGAGGCGTTGATGCAACCGCTCTTCAGAAACCCAAAAGGTTCTTTGGTGCCGCAAGAAACATAGAAGAAGGAGGTTCACTTACAATAATCGCCACTGCATTGATTGAAACAGGTTCAAGGATGGACGATGTAATATTTGAGGAGTTCAAGGGAACAGGAAATATGGAACTTGTTCTTGATAGAGAGTTGTCAGACAGGGGCATATTTCCCGCAATACACCTGAACAAATCAGGAACTAGAAAGGCGGAACTTCTTATGGATGAGAAGGAATTACAAAGGGTCTATATCATGAAGAAGATCCTTCTTGAGATGAATCAAATAGAGGCATTAGAACTCCTGCTGAAACGCATGAAAAGAACAAAAAATAATACCGAATTCCTCGCATCAATGAATGGATAATTGTCAGAGACTGTTAATATGAGCAAGCGTAACAGTGACTTGCCTGTCTGACGCCTGCCTGCCGGTAGGCAGGGTAGGCAGGTAAGAGACTTTTAAGAGACAACTTATTCAGACATAAGACCACCCCATAAAGTCGCTATGCTCCAACGGGGCTCGCCCCGTGGAGTAAGTTTTGCTACTCCACAGGGCAAGTAGACAATAGACTATTACCAAGTTAAACAAGACAAGTTATACTTTAAAAAATCTCTTGTAAGTCTCGTTAAGGTCCCTGTTAAAAAAGAAAAATTTATCTGTGGTTTTAAAGGAATCGGGGTTCTTATGCAGGATTTATTTACAAGAGGGAAAAAAGCACCCCTTGCGGAGAGGATGAGACCAAACAACCTCAGCGAATTCGTCGGACAGGCTCATCTTCTTGGAGAAGATGGACCTATATGGCAGGCTCTTCAGGTAGGAGAAATCTCTTCGAGTATCTTCTGGGGTCCCCCGGGAACAGGTAAGACTACCCTTGCGAAACTCATAGCGAAAATAGGAAGTTATAAGTTCATAGCATTCAGTGCAGTGCTCTCAGGTGTAAATGACATAAGAAGAGCAATAGCGGAGGCAAAGGTATCTAAAGAACAAACAATCCTATTCATAGATGAAATACACAGGTTTAACAAGGCACAGCAGGATGCATTCCTTCCATATGTTGAAGACGGAACGATAATTCTTATAGGCGCGACCACTGAAAATCCATCGTTTGAAGTCATCTCTCCCCTACTCTCCCGTACCAGCGTATATGTGTTTTACCCACTCTCAATAAATGAGATAAGAACTATTATTGACAGGGCTATTACTAATGAAAAAGGATTAAAAGAATATGATCCGGATATTCCAAATGATGTCAGAAACTATATAGCAGAAATCTCGGGCGGTGATGCAAGAATTGCACTCAATATACTAGAATTTGCGGTGCTTACTGCAGGAATACAAGCAAAAAGTGTAGAGCAGGACTTTACCCCTGCAGAAGGGAAACCCCGTAAAAGAAGCGTAACAGTAGAGAGAGTAAAAGAGATTGTGAAGGAACTTCCTTTGATCTATGATAAAAAGGGCGAAGAACATTATAACCTCATATCAGCATTTATAAAGTCTTTAAGAGGCTCCGATCCTGATGCTGCTGTATACTGGCTTGCAAGAATGTTAGAGGCAGGAGAAGATCCTCTCTTTATAGCAAGAAGAATGATAATATTTGCTGCAGAGGATGTGGGAAATGCGGATCCTCAGGCACTCACCCTTGCGGTATCCTGTAAGGAGGCTATTCATTTTATTGGAAGACCCGAAGATTTTCTGCCGCTTTCTCAGACGGCAATCTATCTTGCAACTGCTCCTAAAAGCAACTCTGCTCTTGTGGCATACAAAAATGCCCTACAGGATGTTAAAAAGTATGGAGCTCTACCAGTACCACTTCATATTCGCAATGCGCCAACTTCCCTAATGAAAAACCTGGGTTATGGTAAAGGATATAAATATCCCCATAATTTTAAGGGACATTGGGTAGAGGAGAAATATCTTCCAGAGAAGTTAAAAGGAAAGAGATATTACTTTCCATCAAGTTCAGGAAAGGAAAAAGAAACAGAAATAAAGAAAAAACCTCATAAGAAAAGGTAAAAGACATAAAGAAAATAAATTGTCACAAGCACCCCACCTTCCCACCGCTGAAAACCCTTTCTGGTTTTTCCAAAAACAATAAGAAAAATAGAAAGAAGCAGAAGGACGGGAGTAGCAAAAAAATGGGTATTTCTGTCTATCGGCAATGGTCTGACAAGTCCTGATACCCCAAGAACAAGAATAATATCAAGAATATTGGCACCTATGATATTACCAATGGATATCTCCTTGTGTCCTCTTGTCACAGCAACTATAGATGTAAAGAACTCAGGAAGGGATGTTCCAAATGCCACCAGTGTAAGCCCAATAATGCTCTCTGAAACCCCAAAATACTTCGCAATTGCACTACCCGACAGGATCAGAAGCCGACTGCCAATAATAACCATTAATGCACCCACAGAGAACAGAAAGAGTTCTCGTCTAAGATTGAAGTCTGACTTTGGAATCGCACCATCTTTCCGCCATTCCTCCCGTGCATTCTTTGCCTGTTTCAGTGAATATCTTATATAAAGATAGACCAAAAAGAGAAAAAAGAGAGAGATAGGTCTTGTTATTATCCCGTAAAAAGAGAATAAAAAAAAGAGCACTACGACTGAAAGCATCATCACACATTCTCTCTTAAGCATTTCTCTCGACACGGGCATAAATGTAAAGCATACACAGCATCCGAGTATGAGTCCTATATTGGCAATCGGTGAACCGACCGCATTACCAACAGCCATCTCAACTTTTCCCATCGCCGCAGCCATAACAGAGACAAAAAACTCAGGTGCCACCGTAGCTATACTAACAAGGGTTGCCCCGATCAATACCTTTGGAACATGGAAGCCTTCAGCCATCTCGACGGCAGCATCCACAAACCAATCTGCGCCCTTGAGAATTAGTATAAGGGCAACAAAAAAGAAAAAAATTGCCAGCCACAAAGACATAATCCATTATATCATAAATACCCTTCAATGTCAAGGAAAAAACTCATCGGTACTCTGAAGAGTGCCCCACAAAAGAATAATAAAAATACCATCGACTATACCCTCTTATGTAATCAAGAAACAAACTAACCAGTTAAGTATAGGGATCTTCGGGATCCAAATAAAATGAGGAAGGTTCTGAAAAGTGTCTACGAGGTGGGTAGCTCTCACCGATCGAATAATTCTTTTTGGTATGAGTGAGTTTTAAAGGGCTTACTTAAAAATGCCTCAAACGTGGCTCCCAGGTAAAGTGCGCCAAGTGCAGCCGCGGGCAAAAATTCGCCCCTCTTTTGAAAACACAGATATCCAAACCACGAACCCAACGCGAGAATTCGTATCTCTTTTACTTAAACCCAGATTATCTATCAAACACGAATTGTCCAAACATCCGTATGGACAGGGATGTGATTTGTTGGGTAACTATATTTTCCACACATTCCCTTCGGGTGTGTCCTTTACTGTAATACCCAATCGGGAGAGATCTTCTCTTATTTTATCTGCAAGGTCGTACCTCTTTTCCTCACGGAGCTTCTGTCTTATTTTAAGGATGAGCTCCAGAAGTTGCGGTGTAAATCTATCCAGTTCCTTTCCCTTTATCGTTATCCCGAGTATCTTGAGCGAAGATGTCAGGGCTTCTTTATAGAGACGGGCTGTATTGGTATCCATATCCTCCATTTTCAGGTTTACTTCCTTTATGAGCGAATAAATCCTTCCAATTGCTTTCGGTGTGTTAAAGTCATCATCCATTGCATCCTCAAAATCTTTCCAGAAGTCTTTAAGCTTGCCAGCAAGATGGCTGTTTTTTGGGGGGCTCTCTGCTTCCGCACTCCTCTCTTTTAACATTTCAATGCATTCTTTTATTCTGCTAAGTGCCTCTTCGCCCTCTTTCAACCGTTCCTCGCTATATTCCATAGGATGACGGTAGTGTGCTGAGAGAAAAAATAGCCTCACTGCATCAGGTTCGTATTTTTGCAATACATCGAGTGCGGGTACGAACTGCCCTGTAGACTTTGACATTTTATCGCCTAAAAGTTGGAGAAGTCCGTTGTGTACCCAGAACCTCGCAAATGGCTTGCCTGTGACTGCCTCTGATTGTGCAATTTCA
>DAOUSS010000036.1 GCA_030627085.1 Candidatus Stahliibacteriota bacterium
AATTAAATTTACTCCCTGCCCCGTTAGATAGTAAACATCTAACGGGGTGAATGACCTCTGTGGTTTTTCATATTCTTTCATATTATTTTTCACAGTATCGTAAAATCAAAAATCAAATATCAAAAATCAAAATTATAGCCACAGATTAAAAGCCAATCCTTTTACCTGAATCCATGTAATCTGCTTTTGTAATCTGTGTAATCAGCACGATTTGAAATCGTGCCTACATTTACGGTTTTCTCATGCGTTCTCTTATCTTGGGTTCTGGTATTATTGGTTCTATTGCCGGTTTTTCTGATATTATTGGTCTTTTTATCTTCTTTTTTGGAGTTGGTATGCTGATGGGTACTTCTTCGGGCAATTCCTGTGTTATGATAAATACATATTCAACCAGTGACGGCGCAAATGCCTTCACCCTTGCTACATAGAATAACATATTCTGCGATTTGTTGATGTCTTTTATTACCCCAATAAACAGTCCTTTTGGAAATACTCCTCCTAAACCGGATGTAATTACTGTATCTCCGATATTAATGGATAACCCTATTGGAACATTATCCAGAATAAGTCCGTTCTTTTGGCGTATTATCCCGACTGCTCGTGTGCGAGAATCCATAGCAGATGCTCTGAACGCCGGGTCGTTAAGTGTCCGGACATAAGAAACATCTTTTGCTACATCTGCTACTATACCCAGAAGTCCATGAGAAGTTATACAGATCATACCCTTTTTGATACCGTCAATTCGTCCTTTGTTTATAAGAATAATTCCCTCATTTGGATAAGGAGAAATTCCCACAACCTCTGCACAGATAAGAGAATACGGTAATTTTTCTTTAAAAGAGAGAAGTTTTGTAAGTCTTTTGTTCTCTTTGACATATGATTGAAAGCGTTCTTTCTCCATTGAAATTTTAACAAGTTTTTCGCGTAATATCTGATTTTCGCGTCTCGCATCTAAGATGGATGCAATAGAGGTTAGCGGTTTCTGTAAATTTGATATTATCCTGGCAGAACCAAGTTGAAATCTTTTACCAGATCGGGTCCCTCCCCATATTATAAAGAGTATCGATATAGATATAAGAATCAGAAATTTCCTGTTAGAATTCATCTTACCCTTCTCTCTCTTAACAAAATTTTATAGTAATGTTCAAAATTATCTAATATTTTGCCTGTGCCTTTAACCACACATTCAACTGGATTTTCAGCAAGTTTTACGGGAAGCCCGGTCTCTTTTGAGACAAGTTCAGGAAGACCCCGCAGAAGTGAACCGCCTCCAGTCATAACGATTCCGGATTCTACAATATCTGATGCAAGTTCTGGAGGAGTCTTTTCCAGTGCATCCCTCACAGATGCGATTATTCTTTCCAGAGGTTCATGGAGTGCGGCTCTTATCTCCTCTGAATTTACTTTCACGGTTCTTGGGAGTCCTGCAACAAGGTCTATTCCCTTAACCTCCGTTTCATCGTCCTCATCAGAGGATGGCAGAGCAGAGCCTATGCTTACCTTCACATCTTCTGCGGTTCCCTCTCCAATAAGCAGGTTATACTTTTTCTTTAGATGCTGTATGATAGCATCATTCATTTCGTCTCCTGCTATTCTCACGGAGACATTTGTTACTATGCCAGACAGTGCTACAACCGCAATTTCAGTCGTACCGCCTCCAACATCTATCACCATGTTGCCCGATGGTGCATTAATAGGTAAACCTACTCCTATAGCAGCAGCAAGCGGTTCGGGGACAAGGTATACCTCCCTTGCCCCTGCATGTTCTATGGAATCTCTTACTGCGCGATGTTCCACTGCTGTTATACCCGAAGGAACTGATACCACAACTCTCGGCCTTATGAAAAGTCTTCTTGCTTGCACCTTTGACAGCAATACCCTTAGCAGTTCCTCAACCATCTCAAAATCAGCTATAACACCATCCTTCATTGGCCTTACCGCAGTTATAGTATCAGGAGTTCTTCCAAGCATCTTCTTCGCCTCAACTCCTATTGCTATCGACCTGTTTGTAGATTTTTCAATTGCAACAACTGTTGGCTCATTCAATACAATGCCTTTTCCTTTTATATAAATCAATGTTGTTGCTGTACCGAGGTCTATACCAATATCATTTCCGATAAGCCACTTCATATAACCCCCATAATAATATCAAAAATTAAACCTGCCTGCCGGCAGGCAGGAATCAAAATGCAAAAATTTAAAATAGTGATAACTGTTTTTTCTCTTTTTCCCCCTCAACAATACTTATCTCTCCATATACTCCGTCATATCCTGCCAGCACGCTTATCCTGCCTTCTCTTGTCCTTATTATTGCGTTTGCAAGTCTATCTCCCGCGATGGATGCAAGTTCGTCATACGACGCATCAATGAGGCAAGCAAATTCATTTCCAAATTTGTTTATGAGTTTGTGGTGTTCTGTTTCGACCTTCACAGATTCAACACCCACTGATAATACCTCGCTTATTATCTCTCTTAATGGGACCAAATGTTTAAATGGTATTGCATTTTCGGGCATCGGAGCGTCTTTTTTTCTATCAGATAGAAGATGTACCCGATGCAGAACCCCAATAGTTATTTTGCCACCGCATACAGGACAGATATTGTTGTGATAGATCGCCTCATCGGGTGGTATCCTTACCCCGCATTTTCTATGGCCGTCATAGTGGTATTTGCCCTCTTCCGGGAAGAACTCGATTGTATACTTAAATTTTTTCTTATCCTTGTTTTTTATTGTATTCTTTATTTCAAAATAGTCAATATCACAGTTAAAGCAGTTTGCCTCTCTTCCCAGATTACGCGGGGAATGTGCATCCGAGTTAGATATAAGGGTAAATCTGTCAAGCGCAGAGATACGCCAGTTCATTGGTGGGTCTGATGAGAGCCCCGTCTCAAGGGCGAATATTTGATTGGTATTCTCACCGAAACATTCTTCAATTCTGTCAAACCCCGAGAACGCCCCAAAGAGTGAAAAATGTGGTGTCCATATGTGGGCAGGGACGATAAAAGCATCTTTAGATGCTTTAAAAATAATCTCTACCATATTTTCTGATGGTAGTGAGAGTATGGGTCTTCCGTCAGAGCCAAGTTTACCATATTTGGAAAGGGCTTTAGATACCCTATCCGCGTCTTCAAAGGACGGAACATACACAATATTGTGTATCTTTCTTAACCTTCCGTTTTTTACATAAATGTTGCTTACCTCAGTTTCAAGGATGAAATATACATCGTCGCACAGGAATATTCCATCTGCGTAAGGAGTGAGTGCAGATTTGAGTTCCTCCCTCCAGAGAGGATGGGTAAAGTCTCCTGTAGCGACAAGAGAGAGTCCCTTTTCTTTTGCTCCCCTTGCTATATTTGAAGGAACCATCTTCTTTGAAGTTGCTCTCGAGTATTTAGAGTGTATGTGCAGATCAGCAAAAAACTGCATACATTACCTCCCGAACCTCCTTGAAAGTTCCTCTATACTCCACTTTATCATTGTGGGTCTGCCGTGCGGACAGAAGTAAGGATTCTCGGTTGCAAAGAGATCGTCTATAATTGCATTCATCTCATCGGGAGTTAATTTGTCTTTTTGCTTGATTGCCCCCCTACAGGCGAATATTCTGGCGATATCGGAAAATGGTTTTGCATCCCTTATTTCATAGAGTATCTGCTTGAACTCATCTTCGGTGAAATCCGTTAAGAGAGAGGATACACCTGTTATTCTTACAGTCCTCTCTCCGAACTTTTCTACTTCAAACCCAAACTTTGTAAGGACATCCCTGAGCTTCATAAAAATCTCGTATTCATTTGCGGAGAGAACCACTATCAGAGGAAACAGGAGTTTCTGCGAAGCGGGTTTATTTTTCATAATCTTTTCGTAAAGTATCCTCTCATGTGCAGCATGCTGGTCAATTATGAGAACACCAGTTTTCGTTTGTGCAAATATATATGAGTTGTGAAGTTGCCAGAATGCTGTTGGTTCCATCTCCCATGCGTAACCTCTCTCTCGCAGTTCTGCTTCTGTTCCTATGCCCACACTCTCTCTTACTGCCTCAAATATAATGCTGTATATGAGATTATCGTCTGCAAATCTGACCTCTTCTTTTCTCGGGTGAACATTTACATCTACGAGGTTCTTATCCACAGACAGATTAAGAATAAATGATGGTGCTCTCTCTCTTGTTGGAATCCCATATGCATTTTTTACAGCGCTTCGGATAAGACCACTCCTAACAAGCCTTTTATTGACAAATGTATATTCCAATCTCCCTCTCTCTTTCAAATATTCTGGCAGAGATATATAACCTGAGAGATTTAAACTGTTTTTTTTATACTCCAGATGTATCATCTCGCTTGCCACTTCATCTCCAAAAAGCTCCTTTATTCTCTCTTCCGGTGTGATTTTTTCAAGGTGCAAGGTCAGACTTTGATTGTGAAAGAGAGAAAAGGATATTTCGGGGTATACAAGAGCAATTCCTGTTATTATTCTCTTAATCTTTTCTGCCTCCAGGTAATCCGATTTCAGAAATTTTCTCCTTGCAGGCACATTAAAGAACAGATTCCTTACAGTTACAGTAGTTCCTCTCTCGCGCGGTCTCGGAATAACCTCTTCAACATTTCCAGCGCTTATTCTCAGATAGATACCCTCAGTTCCCTCTTTTTTCGTATGTATCTCCATTATTGATACCCTTGCAATGCTTGAGAGTGCTTCTCCTCTAAATCCAAGCGTGGCGAGAGTGCTTATATCTTCGATACTTCTTATCTTGCTCGTTGAATGAGAGAGAAAAGATAATTTTGCGTCCTCTTCTTTCATTCCTTCGCCATCATCTGCTACAGAGATAAAGTTCTTTCCGCCTCCAGTGAAGGATATGGATATCTTTTTCGCCCCCGCATCTATAGAATTCTCAACGAGTTCCTTGACGACGGATGCGGGTCTCTCTACGACCTCGCCGGCAGCAATCTTTTGTATGGTATCATTGTCAAGTAATACTATCATAGTGGATAAAGTTATTGAGTTATTAGGTCATTAGTTATTGGTCATTAGTCATTGGGTTATTGGTCATTGGTCATTTATCCTTGTTCCTCAGTCTCTATAGTTTGAACTATCTTTGGTCGTAGGCGAATATTGTTCTTCTGCCTTTTATCTATCCACCTTAAAATGGTAAACCATAAGATAAGTAAAAACAGCCCAATAAGACCTGATACGGCTTCACCGAGTAAACGATTGAAAACGAGGAATCCACCACATAGGAGTAATATCGGAATAAGAAATATAAAGGTCAAGGAGAGATAGAAACTTTTTTGTGGTATTTCCAATGTAACCTTATCACCTGTTTTTGCTCCTATTGTGTTCTCTGCCTGTACAATTCGCTTTTCCCCACCCGTGCAGAATGCCTTTGCTGCACAGGTTTTACAACCACTTCCAGCCACTTCTACAAAGGCATTGGAATCCTCTGTCTTTATTACAGTTCCACTCTCCAGCATAATTTACCTTATTTCATTATACCACAATTTTTTCGAAAAATCAAGAGAAAAAATCCGTTTTTTCTAAATATACCGCATGGTATTCTTGCATATGTGAGCAACTCTGTAGGGCAAGTCAGCCCTGCAAACACTTATCGAGGAATTTAAGATAAAAAACTTGCAATTTATCTAAAATTATGTTATAATGGAAAAAACGTGAGCTCCTATATGGTTAAATAGTTCTCTTTTTTGGTCATTATGTCTTGTGATTTGCCAAAATTTATAGTTGATTTTATGCTCGGCAAACTTGCCAGAAATTTGCGATTGTTGGGATTAAACACTGTATACATCAGGCATTTAAATAGAAAGGATATATTAACTCGTTCTCTTGAAGAGGAAAGAATTCTGCTTACAAGATCCCACAATTTTCCTAAAAGAAGTAACATATATATCATAGAGACAGATAACCCCCTTGAGCAGACAAAAGAGGTAGTTAAGGTATTCAAACTTTCACCAACCCCCTTTACACGCTGTGCGGTATGTAACCTGCCCATTGAAAAGGTAAATAAAGAGGATGTAAAGGAGAAGGTGCCACCATTTGTATTTAAAACACAAAATGAGTTCGCTAGATGTGCGGGATGTGGAAGAATATACTGGAAAGGTACACATTATGAGAATATCAGAAAGATGATAGGCGAAATAATGGGGGATAATGGGGTGATGGAGTGATGGAAAGAAAAAAGGATAAGTTAATTGGTTGATTAGTTAATTAGTTGATTAGCAAGTCAAAATTACATAGTATGTCTAAACTTAAAATACTCATATTAATTTTACTCTTCTTTCTGGGTTGCATAGGAGTAGAAAAAAGAGAAGGGGTAAGGTTGGGAAGAATATCCACTGAACCTTGTGTAAGAATACTGCTCGGAGATGGAGGGGGTATACAATCTGATGGGAATATATGTATTCGCAAAGGAAGCAAGGTATATAAACTTTCTTCAGGCACAATACAAGTCAAAGATGGAAAGATTTATAGAGATGGACAGAAGGTCTTTGATATAACATCGTCTATCAGGGTAACATTTGGAAACAAAAGTTTTAGGTATAATGGTCTTCTCTACCGGGGAGAAGTTATTCTTACGAACTCTCTGATAATAAACAAAATTCCAATTGAATCCTATCTGTACTCTGTTGTTGCCTGTGAGTTTGAATGTGGTGAGATTGAGGCTATGAAAGCGGGTGCCTGTGCAGCGAGGACATATACCCTGAGACATTTGAAACTTGATAATGATTATGACCTTGTAGCCACAGAAGCAGATCAGGTATACAGAGGAGTGAATTCTGAGACAAAAAATTCCAGATCTGTCTGTGATAAGACAAGAGGACTCGTCTGTGTATACAGAGGTAAATTGATAGATGCACGATACTCATCGACCTGTGGGGGAAGAACTGCAGATTCAAAGGATGTTTTTGGAAAAGGAAAACCATACCTGAGAAGTCGTTCCTGTAACTACTGCAAGATATCTCCCCACTACTCCTGGACTTATAAATACTCAAAGCAAAATTTTCGCGAACTCGTGCAGGATAGAATTAAAAATCTTGAAGGCAAAGACCCTGGTCGGGTAAGAGGAGTAAAGATAAAAAAAAGAGACAAATCGGGGAGGGTAAAAGAGGTTATTGTGGAGGCAAAGAATGGTAGATTTACAATAAATGGTGAAGATATCAGAAAATTGTTTAATTTAAAGAGTAGGTATTTTGATATCAAATCAAAAGGTGACCGAATATATATTGAAGGCAAGGGATGGGGACATGGGGTTGGGATGTGTTCATGGGGAGCAATAGGTATGGCAAAAAAAGGAAAAGGATTCAAGGAGATACTGCGATATTATTATCAGGGAACATCGGTAAAGAAATTGTATTAAGCGCTGACGGCAGATTATATCGATAACCCAAGTAGACCAGCGAATCCAAGAAATGCGAGTGATGTAAGGGAAGCGGTGATAAATGCTATAGGAGAACCCTTCAATGCATCGGGTACCGGGGCAAGGTCAATCTGCTCTCTCATCCCCGCCATAAGTAGAAGTGCAAGCCCAAATCCTAGTGCGGTCCCAATAGAAAACACTGTTGCCTGAAGGAGTGTATAGTCGTAATCTATAATCAGAAATGTAATTCCAAGAATTGCACAGTTGGTAGTTATAAGAGGCAGATAAATACCGAGTGCTTGATAGAGTGTTGGCACATTTTTCTTTAAAAAGAGTTCAATTAACTGCACAAGGGAAGCTATAACGAGTATGAATGCTGCTGTCCTTAAAAATACGAGATCGAGAGGCACAAGTAGGTAGTGATATATGAAAAATGTTATCCAGGAGGCAAGTAGCATCACAAATAGCACCCCCATGGACATGCCCAGTGCAGTATCTGTCCTTCTGGATACCCCAAAGTAGGGACATAACCCCAGAAAGCGCATAAGGACGATGTTATTTACCAGAAACGCCGATAGAAATATGAGAAAAGGAGACACCATAAGCAATTGTTATTGGGTTATTAGGTAATTAAGTTATTAAGTAATTTATCCTGTATCCTTTTGGTCGTCAATGATCAGGCGTGACTACTCTTGAAATGGTTCATTATTCCCATAAGGGACGCTATTACCAGAAATCCTCCGGGAGGAAGAATCATAAATATTACAGGATTGTTCTGGAATCCTTGAGGAAAGACATTAAACCCGAAGAAGGTTCCACTACCCAGGAGTTCTCTGATGCTTCCCATTATAAATATTGCAAGAGTAAACCCTATTCCAGAGCCTAAACCATCCAAAAGAGAGGCAAATACACCATTTTTATACGCAAATCCTTCTACTCTCCCAAGTATAATACAGTTAACAACAATAAGCGGCACAAATACCCCTAAATTTTTATACAGATCTGGTATGAATGCGTGCATAGTATAATCAATGACAGTAACAAAAGTGGATATGATTACAATAAAGACAGGTATTCTGATGTTTTCGGGGATAAACTTTCTTATAGAGGATATAGTGATATTTGACAATGTAAGAACAAATATTACTGCTATACCCATCCCAAGCGAGTTAAATGCGGTTGTGGAGACCGCGAGAGTTGGACATAATCCTATCATTAAGACCAAGACGGGGTTGTTCTTTAAAATTCCATTGGTGAAATCTCTTGATTGCATAGGAAAGTGTAAAACACGAATATCACGAATTAACAAATTACACGAATTTTTTTTATTTTTGAGATGTTTTTATATTATCCGTGCGGATCCGTATGGATTTGTGTGCATTCGATTGATTTGTGTAATTCGTGGTGTCTTTTTTCTGAACATGGGTGCATTATACAATAAAAACTCTAAAAAGTCAAGTGAAAAAAATGTATCTTAAAATAAAATAAGTTGGTATCTTTTAGCGTTTATCAATATGAATATGGAAAAGAGTGATGCTGTTCTTATAGAAGAACACAAGAATGGTAGTCAGGAAGCATTTGCCGAATTATTTTACAGGTATAAGAATAGTATATACAACTTTATTTACCGCTTTGTTGGTAGTTCCGATATAGCAGATGATTTATTAGAGGATACATTCGTAAAGATGATTAAGAGTATAGATAATTATCAGGAGAGGAATAAATTTAAACAATGGCTATTCAGTGTAGCAAACTCTGTCACTATTGATTATCTTAGAAAAAGAAAAAAAGAGTATGCGGTTGATTCAATTGAAGATTGGATGGATATAGCCGATGATTCACCCTCCCCACAGGTATTTCTTGAGCAAAAAGAGCAGATGAATTTTATAGAGGAGAAGATAAAGCAGTTGCCCCCTAAACAAAAACAGGTTTTTTTGATGAGGCAGGAGAGTGATTTGACCTTCAGAGAGATTGCTAAGATATTGGGATGTCCTATTTCTACTGTGCTTTCAAGAATGCATAATGCTGTTTTAAATCTCAGGAAGTCTTTAAAGGAGTATGAATATGAAATGTAATGAGTATAAAGAAGACCGTATATTGCGCATATACGGTGAATTGAAAGGGGAAAGGAAAAAGAATTTCGAAGAGCATCTTTCTTCTTGTTCCTACTGTAAAAAATACATAGAGGATTTCCAGTCTACCCTTTCACTCTATACACAGCTTCCCAATGAAGAGCCCTCTGAAAAAACGGTAAAAAGAATCTTAAAGAGGGCAGAGAGAATGCGTAGACCGGTCCCTTACAGAGAAAGGAGTGTGGTTACCCGGAGAGTAAGATGGGCTATTCCTGCCTTTGCGGGTGCAGTTGCTCTCTTTCTATTGTTGATATTGCCGCGATTTGATAGGAATACATGGGAGGACAATTTTGAAGAGAATATATGGAATATAAACCATGAGCTCTCTCTTCTGACCGAGCATGAGACTCTAAATTATGGTATAGATACGCGAATTCAGGAGATAGAATCCGAATTTTCTCTATTGAGTGATGAGTGGTGAGGGCAAGGAGAAGAGAGAAGAGAGAAGAGAGAAGAGAGAAGAGAGAAGAGAGAAGAGAGATGGTGGGACAATTATCAATGAAAAATTAGCAATTAGCAAGTCAAAATGATAAAATGACGCAATGACCTAATGACCCAATTACCTAATAACTTAATTACTCAATTAATTAGTTACAAGGAGGTATTATGAAGAGATTAATACCAGCAATAATGATAGTGGCAAGCGTGCTGGTCGCACACCCACCGCAACGGGAGATATTGCACGAACTCGAAAGTATAGAATTAAGCGAATATGAGAGGGAAGAGGCAATGAAATTCGTAAGAGAGCACGAAGGTCCGTTGAAACTAAGGATGTTGGAAAGGCTCAAAATGAGTGCGCCAGCAGAGTTTCGTCAACATATTAGAAGGGCTCTTATAAAGAAAAGATATATGGAAAAATTGAGAAAAAGAGATCCGAAAC